>UQVV01000050.1 GCA_900544635.1 uncultured Cloacibacillus sp.
GCGGCTACATCACCTTCTCCGGCGCGCACAGAATCATCGACGCCAACATCACCGGCGTCGACAACCTCGGCAAAATCTCGCACGGCTCCATTTCCGCCGTCTGCATCACGGGCGTCATGCGCTACCTGCTCTTCCTCGCCGTCCTCGGCGTCGTTGTCGGCGGCGCGGTCCTCGACCCCAGCAACCCGCCGGCGTCGGCCTTCCGTATCGGAGCCGGAGAGCTCGGCTACAGAATATTCGGCGTAATCCTCTGGTGCGCCGCCGTCACATCCGTCGTCGGAGCTTCGTACACCTCGATATCGTTCCTGCGCACGCTCTTCGCGCGCGTCGAAGCGAAGCACCGCTACTGGATAATAGGCTTCATCTGCATCTCGACGGCGATCTTCACGACGATGGGAAATCCCGTCACGCTGCTCATCTTCGCGGGCTCCGTCAACGGATTGATACTCCCGATATCGCTCGGCGCGATTCTGCTCGCCGCGCATAGGAAGAGCATCATCGGCGAAGGCTACAAGCACCCGATGGTCCTCACGATTCTTGGATGGATCATGGTCGCATTCACGGCCTGGATGGGCGCGAAGTCTTTCACCGGAATAATGAAGCTGTTCGGCTAAGTCTGTTATAAAATATAGCGGCAAAGTAAAAATCCTACACGCAGAGAGGTGATTGCCTTGGCGATATACATAGACGAACCGAAATATCTTGCGGCCGGGGAGTCGTGCGTAGTGGTGGAGTTTGCGGACGAGATAAGCCGCGCGGCGAACGACGCGGTGACGGCGCTGACGAAGCACATGAGGTCGCAGAAGCGCGTACCGCTCATGGAGTGCCTGCCCACCTACAGGTCGCTCGCGATTTACTTCGACCCGACGAAGACGACGCGCGAGGCCGTCGTTAAAGAGGCGAAGTCCGCGCCCGCGCCTTCGGCGGAGGGCGGAGAGGCCGGGACGGAGATAGAAATCCCCGTCTGCTACGGCGGCGAGTACGGCCCCGACATAGCGAACGTCGCCGAGCACGCGGGCATATCGGAAGAGGAAGTCGTCAAACGCCACAGCGCGAAGGCGTGCCACTGCTACATGATAGGCTTCCTGCCCGGCTTCGCCTACCTCGGCGGAATGGACGAAAGCATAGCGACGCCGCGCCTCGCAAATCCGCGCACCGTCATCAAGGGCGGCAGCGTCGGCATCGCCGGAAAGCAGACGGGCATCTATCCGATAGACAGCCCCGGCGGATGGCAGCTCATCGGGCGCACACCGCTGCGCCTCTTCACGCCGGAGGCGGAACGCCCGACGCTCATCGAGGCGGGCTACGAGGTGCGCTTCGTACCGGTTTCGGAAGAGGAGTATAAAAAAATCGAAGCGGAAGTCGCTGCGGGCACGTACAAGCCCGTTCTGAAAGGAGCTGACGCGCAATGACCGAGCTTAAAGTCAGACGTGCCGGAATGCTTACCTCGGTGCAGGACCTCGGGCGCTGGGGCTTCCAGTCGAGCGGCGTCCCCGTCGCGGGAGCGATGGACCTTCCGGCGCTGCGCCTCGGCAACGCGATGCTCGGCAACCCCGAGGGGGCGGCGGCGCTCGAAGTGACGCTGCTCGGCCCGGAGCTAGAGGTCTGCGGCTGCGGAGCGGCGGTTTTCGCGGGGGGCGACCTCGGCTTCTCGGTCAACGGGCGGCCCGTAGGCTCGTGGCGCGTCGTCGAACTGAAGGACGGGGACGTGATTTCCTTCACCGGGCCGAAGAGCGGCTGCCGCGGCAATCTCTGCTTCGCGGGCGGCGTCGATGTGCCGCTCGTGATGAACAGCCGCTCGACATACATGCGGGCCAAGATAGGCGGTTTCGAGGGACGCGCGCTGAAAAACGGCGACGTCGTAAAGATCGGCGAGCCTTCGCCGCTCTGGAAAAGACTCGACGGTTTTACGCTCCCGCCCGAGCTCAACCCCGCGCTTCCGCCCGACGCGCCGCTGTCGCTGATGACGGGGCTTCAGGAGGATATGTTCACGGAGGAGGGCAAATCGACGCTCTTCTCGTCAGAATACACGATAACCTCCGATTCGGACAGAATGGGCTGCCGCCTCGAAGGCGACAAAATAGCGCACAGCGGCAAAAGCGGAGACATCGTCTCCGACGCAATTCCGCTCGGCGCGGTGCAGGTGCCGTCTCACGGCATGCCGATAGTGATGCTCGCCGACCGACAGACGACGGGCGGATACACAAAGATAGGCGTCCTCACGCCGCTCTCTATAGAGGCGCTCGTCCAGAAAATGCCGGGTACGGCGGTGCGCTTCATCAAAGCGTCGCCGGACGACGGGACGGCGGAGCAGATGAAAATCGCCGACGCCGTCCGCCGAGTGCACGAGCTGCGCTGCACCTACGTCTCGCGTCCGCGAGCGGCGCAGATGTCGGGAGGCCTCGCGTCGACGCGCCTCCGCCTCACAATCGACGGCAGAGAGTATGACGTAACCTGCGAAGAAATAAAATAGGGGAGGGGTTCATAATGTACAAGATAGACCTGAACAGCGACATCGGCGAAAGCTTCGGGGCCTATAAGCTCGGAGACGACGCGGCGGTGATGGAGGCCGTGACCTCGGCGAACGTAGCCTGCGGCTTCCATGCGGGAGACCCGCTCGTAATGAAGAAAACTCTCGAAAACTGCGCGAAAAAGGGCGTGGCGGCGGGCGCGCACCCCGGCTATCCGGACCTTGTCGGATTCGGGCGCAGAAACATGAAATGCACTCCCGACGAGGAATACGCCGACTGCCTGTACCAGATAGGCGCTTTGCAGGCTTTCTGCCGCGCGAACGGAATGACGCTCCAGCATGTAAAGCCGCACGGCGCGATGTACAACCAGGCCGCGAAGGACCCGGCGCTCGCCGCCGCGATAGCGCGCGCCGTCCGCGACGCCGGCGAGGGAATAATCCTCATGGGACTCGCGAACTCGGAATTTGAGAAGGCCGCCAAAGAGCTCGGAGTGCCGTTCGCGGCGGAGGCGTTCGCCGACAGGGGCTACATGCCCGACGGTTCGCTCGTCCCGCGCTCGCAGCCCGGCGCCGTCATTCACGACCCGGCGAAGGCGGCGGAGCGCGTAGTCAGAATGGTGACGGAAGGCACCGTCGAGGCCGTCGACGGCACGATCATCAATTTCCGTCCCGACTCGATATGTATGCACGGAGACACGCCCGAAGCCGTCGAAATGGCGAAGGCTGTCCGCTCCGCCCTCGAAGCGGCCGGAGTTAAAGTAACTAATCTGAAGGAGGTTGTACTGGGATGACGCTCCCGTTTGACGTAACGCCGTACCGCGCGACACACCCGAAAGAAATGCGCCGCATTATACGCGAAGGCGAGTGGACGCACCCGACGTCGGGGCTCTGCCACTGCCACGTGCAGGCGAACATGATAGTCCTGCCGAAGGACTGGGCCTATGACTTCCTCGTATTCGCGCAGCGCAACCCGAAGCCCTGCCCGATACTCGACGTGACTGAGCCCGGCGACTGGGAGGCGCGCCTCATCGCGCCCGGCTCCGACGTGCGCACCGACATTCCGAAGTACCGCGTCTGGAAAGACGGCGAGCTGATAGACGAGCCCACGGACGTCGTGAAATACTGGCGCGACGACCTCGTCGCCTTCCTCCTCGGCTGCTCCTTCAGCTTCGAAGGCGCGCTGCTCGAGGCCGGAATCCCGATACGCCACATCGACATGAACCGCAACGTCCCGATGTACGTCACTAACATACAGAACAAACCCGCCGGACGCCTCTCCGGCCCGATGGTCGTCAGCATGCGCCCCGTGCGCCACGACCAGGTGCCGAAGGCCGTGCTCTCGACGGGACGCTTCCCCGCGGTACACGGCTCTCCGGTACACATCGGCGACCCCGCCGCGATAGGCATCAAAGACGTAAACAAGCCGGACTTCGGCGACCCCGTCGAGATACGCGAAGGCGAGACGCCCGTCTTCTGGGCATGCGGCGTCACCCCGCAGGCGGTCGTCATGAACGTCAAGCCGCCGTTCGCGATAACGCACGCTCCGGGGTACATGTTCATCGGAGACCCGAAGGACGTGGACTACGCGGTATTCTAGGAAAAACAGCCAAACGCACAAAGCGCGGCGCGGGAGTGTGTCCCGCGCCGCTTTTTCGTGCCGTTCCGTAAATTTTGCGCGCGCGTCAGCGCTCGCGCGTTGAAATCCAAAGCACGCCGCCGAGCATCAGTGCCGCGCCCGCGAACTGGCCCAAGCCGAGCCGCTCGCCGAGCGTGACGTAGGCGAAGAGCGCGGAGAAGACCGGCTCGAGCGAAAGCGTAATGCCAGCCGCCGTAGCGGAGACATGCTGCTGAGAAATAACCTGCATGATGAAGCAGTAAGCCGTGCCCAAGACAACCATGACGGCCATGCTGCTCCAGAAAACGAAGGAAGTCGGGAGCGTGAAGCCACCCGCTATCAAGCTGGCGGCGGCGGAGTAGAGCCCCATGAAAAGGAACTGCATGACGCCGACCGCTACGGGGTTCAGCCCGCAGAGAGAGCTTCCCGTGAAGACGATATACGAAGCGTAGCAGACAGCGCAGACGAGACAGAGCAGGTCGCCGCTGTGGAAGCCCATCTCGCCGCCGAGCGTCAGCAGGCAGATGCCCGCCATAGACATCGCGAGCGCGATGACTGTGTGGACGCTTATCCGCACCTTATAGACGATCCGCAGAATGACCGGCACGAAGACGACGGACATGCCGACGATGAAGCCCGCGTTCGTCGCCGTCGTAGATTTGACGCCGAGCACCATCGAAAGACAGGCGACGAACATCAGCGTCCCGAGCTTCGCCGCGCAGACGAGCTCCCTCTTCTTGAGCGGAGTGATGCTCTTATAAAGAATCGGGAAAGTTATGAGAAACGCGCCGAGAAACCGCAGCGTCAGCAGCGTATAGGCGTTCGCGTACTCCTGGCAGATTTTCGAAAGTCCGTACGACGTGCTCCAAAACGCCGCGACCGAGACGAGGCAGAGCGTATATTTATATTTCTCAGCGAGCTTCATAATCCATCATCACCGGCGGTATTATACACCAGCCGCGGCGAAATATGCGGAGGCCGGCCGTCGCTTCGCCTGCGCCCGCGAAGATAAGCGGCGCACAATTTTCACGCGCGCTATTTTTCAGTAAAAGCATTTGTGTTAAAATGTAGTTTGCGAAAAAGTTGGACGCGCTTGAAAGAGGGGCCTGCATTATGTCGATATACCGCGATCCTGAGAAAATAGCCGCTTATCTTGAAAGTTGGATAAAAGAGAAATTCGCAGAGGCCGGCGCTTCGCGCGCGGTTCTCGGCATCAGCGGGGGCATCGACTCGGCGCTTCTCGCCGCGCTGCTCGCGAAGGCGCTCGGCCCTAAGAACGTGACGGGCGTCATGATGCCGTGCCACAGCATGCCGATCGACGAGGAGTACGCGGCTCTGCTCGCGGACGCCATAAAGATTAAGCGGGCGAAGGTCGATCTTTCCGCCGTTTACGACGCGGAGGTCGCGGCGCTTGAGGCCGGAGGCGCGAAACCGGACGGGCTGGCGGCGGCTAACATAAAGCCGCGGCTGCGCATGATTACGCTCTACTCGATAGCGCAGCAGCAGGGCGCGCTCGTCTGCGGCGGAGGCAACAAGGACGAGATAACGATGGGTTACTTCACGAAGTACGGCGACTCCGGCGTGGACCTTCTGCCGCTCGCGGACCTGCTCAAGGGCGAGGTCTGGGCCGTCGCGGAATATCTCGGCGTGCCGCGCGAGATAATCGACCGTCCGCCGACTGCGGCTCTCTGGGAAGGGCAGACCGACGAGGCCGAAATGGGGCTCACCTACAAAGAGCTCGACGCCTACATCGCGACAGGCGATGCGTCGGAGGCGGCGAAGGAGAAAATCGAACGCGCCAACAAACGTTCGGCGCATAAGAGGCTTTTCCCGCCGATGGCAAAACTGCCCGATAATCTGTAAGCAAAAAATTTTAAATATATTTATGAGGTGATTTTCTTGTCAGGACATTCACATTGGGCGGGTATCAAACACCGCAAAGCAGCGCAGGACGCTAAGAAGGGCGTCGCCTTCCAGAAGCTTATAAAGGACGTAATCGCGGCCGCGAAGGCCGGCGGCGGAGACCCGAACTCGAACTTCCGCCTTAAAGTCGCAATAGACAGAGCCCGCGCGGGCAACGTCCCCGTGGACAACATCGAGCGCGGAATCAAGCGCGGCACGGGCGAGCTCGGCGGGGAGATGGAGGTCGTCCTCTATGAAGGCTACGGGCCGAACGGCGTCGCCGTCATGGTCGAGGTTATGACCGACAACCGCAACCGCACCGCGCCGGAGATGCGTTCGCTCTTCACGAAGACGGGCGGCGCCATCGGAGAGATGGGCTGCGTCGCGTGGAACTTCGACCGCAAGGGCGTCATCGAAGTAACGGGCGAAGGCATCGATGAGGACGCGCTCATGATGGCCGCCATCGACGCGGGCGCAGACGACCTTGAGGCCGAGGACGGCGGCTTTGAAATCACCTGCGACCCCTCCGTGCTTTCGCAGGTCGGCGAAGCGCTGAAGAACGACGGCTACAACGTCGACACGATGGAGATCCAGATGGTCCCGAAGAACACCGTCTCGATCACCAACAAGGCCGACGCGCAGAAGCTTCTCGCGATGGTCGAGCGTTTCGAAGATCACGACGACGTTCAGGCCGTCTACTCGAATTTCGACATTCCCGAAGAGATACTGGAGGAGATTGAAGAATAACGAAGAGGGCGGAATTCGCGCTTTAGGAATAGACCCCGGGCTCGGCACGCTGGGCTACGGGGTCGTTTCGCAGTATGGGAACGCGCTGCGCTGCGAGACCTACGGCGTGATAAAGACGCCGCCCGACTTGTCGCTCGCGCAGCGCCTCGCGATGCTCTACTTTGAGCTGAAGAAGAAGGCCGAGGAATTTCCGCCCGACATGGTGGCCGTCGAGAAGCTCTTCTTCGGCAGAAACACGACGACGGCGGAGATGGTGTGGCAGGCGCGCGGCGTCGTGCTGCTGCTCGCGGCGCAGCTCGGCTTCGAGCCCTACGAGATAAAGCCGAACGAGGTCAAGCTCGCGGTCTGCGGCTACGGCGGCGCGGAAAAGGGGCAGGTGCAGGGGATGGTCGCGCACATGCTCGGCCTGACGAAGAACCCGAGCCCCGACGACGCGGCGGACGCGCTCGCAATAGCGATAGCGGGACTCGCGGTCCACACCTACGACAGAAATATTATGAAGGGCTATTAAGCTATGATAAATTTTCTCAGAGGCACTCTCGCCGAAATTTCCAAGGAAAGCATAATAATCGACGTCTCCGGCTTCGGCGTCGAGGTCTATCCGACGAAGGCGCTGCTCGCCTCCGCGGTAGTCGGCGAAGAGATAAAGTGCCGCACCTACATGCAGGTGAGCGACGCGGGCATAGCGATGTTCGGCTTCGCGAACGAGACGGAGCGCGACTTTTTCATGGAGCTGCTTCACGTCAAGACGATAGGCGGAAAGCTCGCGATTATGCTGATGCGTTATCTCGACCTCGCGCGCATCGTCGAGGCGATAAAGGCGGGGAACGTCTCCGCGCTTTCCGTGCCGGGCCTCGGCGCGAAGCGTGCGGAGCGCATCTGCTTCGAGCTCAAGAGCAAGGTCGAGAAGGAATTCGCCTCGATAGGCGCGGAAATTGCGGGCGGAGCGCCATCGTCCTTCGATTCCTTCGTCGCGGAGGCGCTCGCGGGGCTCGGCTTCTCGCACGGCGAATGCGCGCGCGCGATAGCGACGGCGAAGGCTCAGGCCGAGGACGACACGTCGTGGACGGAGGAGACGCTGCTCAAGACCGCGCTCGGCATCCTACAGCGCAGGTAGCGAGGTGTTGAAATGGAAGACAACGAACGTTCTCATAAGCTTATAGAAACGATGCGCCGCGAGAAGGAGGACGAGATATATACTCTCCGTCCGCAGGCGCTTAACGACTTCATCGGACAGAGCGCGCTCAAGGACAAGCTGACGATTTTCATGACGGCGTCGCTTCAGCGCGAGGAGCCGCTTGACCACACGCTCTTCTACGGCCCGCCCGGTCTCGGCAAAACGACGCTCGCCGGAATAATCGCGAAGGAGATGAAGGGCAACCTCCGCGTCACGACGGGCCCCGCGCTCGAGCGCGCGGGCGACCTCGCCGCGATTTTATCCAACATACAGCCGAACGACGTGCTCTTCATAGACGAGATACACAGGATGTCGGCGAACATCGAAGAGATACTCTATCCCGCGATGGAGGATTTTTCGCTCTCGATAGTCGTCGGTAAGGGGCCGCTCGCGCGCAGCATCCGCCTCGCGCTGCCGAAATTCACACTCATAGGCGCGACGACGCGCCTCGGCCTGCTCACCTCGCCGCTGCGCGCGCGCTTCGGCATAGTCGAGCAGCTGCATCTCTATTCGCCGGAGGAGCTCACCGCGATAGTCAAGCGCGGCGCTGGCGTGCTCGGCCTGAACATCATGGACGACGCGGCCGAGGAGATTGGGCTGCGTTCGCGCGGAACGCCGCGCGTCGCGCTGCGCCTTCTGCGCCGCGTGCGCGACGTGGCCGAGGTCAAGCGCGTCCCCTGGGTGGAACGCGACCTCGCGCGCTACGCGCTCGACATGCTCGGCGTCGACCCGCAGGGACTCGACGACGGCGACCGCAAATTCCTGCGCGCGCTGATAGAACTCTTCGACGGCGGCCCTGTCGGCCTCTCGACGCTCGCCGCCGCGCTCAACGAGGACGCGCAGACGATAGAGGACATCTACGAGCCCTATCTTATTCAGAAGGGGCTGCTCGAGCGCACGCCGCGCGGACGGCGCGCGACGCGCAACACGTGGGACTATCTCGGCATCCCGGTATCGCAACACTTCATGCAGTACCAGCAGAACCAGCAGAGCCTCTTCACGCAGGAGGACGAACAATGAACCAGCTCGGCAAAGCGCTCATAGGCATGGGGCTGCTGCTCGCGGCGATAGGCGTCGTCCTGGTCCTCGCGGGCAAGCTCAACATCCCGTTCGGAAAGCTGCCGGGCGACATCACATACCAGAAAAAGAACCTGACGGTCTTCGCCCCGTTCGGGACGATGCTCGTCGTCAGCCTCGTGCTTTCGATAATCTTCAATATCTTCTCCAGGTGGAAATAAAAACATGAAAAAACAGATCTTTGCGGCGGCGATAATATTCGTCCTCCTTTGGAGCGTTCCCGCCTCTGCGCGCGAAATCACTGTGCTGCTCAAGCAGCGCGTGACGCAGGGCGCGATCGGCGGCCAGGGCGTCGTGCTCACGGACGCGCGCGGAATGTACACGAAGCCCTTCAACGGCACATTCAAGATATCCTATGCGAACGGCGCTATGAAGGCGGGCAAAGTCACATATAAACTGCCCGTGACGATGAAGGGCGGCGCGGGCGTCGTCGTCGACGGCGTGAAGTATAAGGGCTCGCTCGTCATTGAAAGAAACGGAAGCGGCCTCAACATAGTCAACAAGGTAGACGTCGAGGAATATCTCAAAGGCGTGCTCAAATCCGAAATGAGCCCGAGCTGGCCGAAAGAGGCGCTCAAGGCGCAGGCCGTGCTCGCGCGCACCTACACGTTGGCCTCGAAGAAGCATGGGACATACGACATATGCGACGAGACGCACTGCCAGGTCTACCGCGGCACAGCCGATGAATCGCCCGCCATAACGCAGGCCGTCAACGAGACGAAGGGGCAGATACTCACCTACGGCGGCGCTCCGGCTCAGACCTTCTTCTTCAGCGACAGCGGCGGCATGACGACGAGCTCGCAGTCCGTATGGGGCGGCGTCGTGCCTTACCTTACGCCGAAGGCCGACCCCGTGCCGAACGACAGCCCGAACAAGACATGGCAGGCGAAGCTCACGATGGCGCAGATAGGCAAAAAGCTCACCGCGGCGGGCGCGGGAGTCGGAACGCTGAAATCGCTGCGCCCCTACAAACGCGACAAGAGCGGCAGAATCGAACAGATAGAGCTCAAAGGCAGCGCCGGGACAAAAATCATCAGCGGCAACAAATTCCGCACGGCGGTCGGCGCAACGGTCGTCAAGAGCACGCTCTTCGAATTCAACCGTCA
>UQVV01000051.1 GCA_900544635.1 uncultured Cloacibacillus sp.
CGACGGGGTCGCCAGCGCCGCGCTGTCCGCAGTAGACCGGACCTTCCGCCGTTTTTCCGTTTATTACCTTCACGCATGGAATTATCTTTTTACCGAACATATCTATCACCTTTCTCAGATTTTTCAAAAGTTTTACGTTTTCGCCGCCCGCCGCAGCTCCGGCGGCGGCTCCTGAATTCCGCGCAGCTTCGCGAGGCCGCGATGGCTTCCGAATATCGTCCCGCCGAGCGCCGCGGCTCGTCCGAAGCGCGCGGAGCGCGGCGCGGGACGCATGGCGCGGCGGAGGCGGCGCGCTTCGCCGCAGTCCGTCATTTTATCTCTCCCCGTTTCGTTCGCGCGCCGGAGGGCTCCGGCGCGGCCCGCCGCAAAAATCGCGGCGCGCGGATATGGCGCGCGACGCTGCGGCGTTTTCAGGAAATGTTAAGAAACCGTGAAATTATCGTAAAAGAAAAGCTTTCGCCATGCTGTGCCAGCGCGTCCCTAGCGGGAGGCGGCGGCGCATGGCCCGCAATGTCGCGGCGTGTGATGATGGCGGGAAACGTGGAGCCGGCGCTCCTCCGTGCGTTTTGCAGAAGCCGAAAATTTGTACAGCGTCTTCATTTTCCCCATCCTCCTTCAAGCTTTGCCGTGTTAAAGTGCTAGCTTGATGATTTTCATCACGGGCCTTATAATATCACGGGTTTGTCATTTTTGCAAACGACGACGGAGGAATAAATATGAAAGACAAATTCAAGGCCGACGCGCTGATCTTCGACATCGACGGGGTGCTTCTCGACGTTACGAAATCCTTCCCCGAGGTCATACGGCGCTGCGTCGCGGACGGCTGGGAGAAATTCTGCGGCGGCGTGACGGACTGCGCGGGCTACGGCCCGGAGCACGAGTGGGTGATGAAGCGCCACGGCAGCTTCAACGACGACTACGACCTCGCGTGGACGCTGCTCTCTATGGCCGCGGCGAGCGGCGAAAAGCTGCTTTCGCGCGCGCTGCCGTCGCCGGAACGGCTTACGGAGGAGCTCGCGGACTTCAGCGCGCCGCTCGTCGGATGGGTGCTCGGCAAGTACGGCGGCCTCGTGCCGCGGAGCGAGAGCCGCGCGATGTGCGCGGAGCTCTACGGCGACCCGGAGCGCGGCCTCTACAGGCTTGAGAAGCCCGCGCTCTCGCGCCGCTGGGACGAGCTCGGCCTGCCGGTCGCGATATATTCGGGGCGCAACGCATACGAGTGGGGGCTCGCGAAGAAGAGCCTCGGCTGGGAGGACTTCCCCGACGAACTCATAATCCACAGCGACCACGGCATAGAGAAGCCGTCGCCCGAGGGGCTCGAAATCCTCTGCGGACGCATCGGCGCGTCGTCGCCCGTATTCTTCGGCGACACGGCGAGCGACATGAAGGCGCAGGCCGCCTTCGGGCGCGGGCGCTTCGCCGCGGTGGGCCGCCTGCTGCCCGAGGCGGAATACAGGTTCGACACGACGGAGGAGGCCGTCGCCGCCTTCGCGCCGAAGCGCGCCTGAACGCGCCGCGCCTGCGCAAAATACGCATTTGAGCGGAACGCGGGCTTGACAACGCAAAATTTTGTAACTAAAATTTTCCGCGTTTGATGATGCAGCCGCTTGAACGGCAGAGGGAGGCACGGACATGACAGAAATGCATAAGAGGCTTGACGATATTCATGTCACGCGGTTCTCCTTTACCGGCGCGGGTCCTCTTCACGGGATCTGCGCGAAATCGGCTTGATTCTGAACACAGCACCTTCGGAATCGCACTCCGCGTATTTGTCGTAGAAGCAGGGCTCGCAGTTTGATGCGGGGCCTGCTTTTTTATTTTTAGAACTTCAGCAAAATATTTACGGAAGGAATTGAGAGAAAAATGGAAAAGCAGAACTACTTCCAGCCCGAGATCGAGTGCGCGTCGCGCGAACAGATCACGAAATGGCAGACCGAGGGGCTCATCCGCACGGTCAAGCACGCCTACGAAAACTCCGCCTACTACCGCAAAAAGATGGACGACCACGGCGTAAAGCCCGAGGACATCAAGAGCCTCGCCGACATCACGAAGCTGCCCTTCATCTGCAAAGACGACCTCCGCGAAGCCTATCCCTACGGCCTCCTCTGCATGCCGCTGCACGACTGCGTCCGCATCCAGTCCACGAGCGGCACGACGGGACGCCGCGTCATAGCCTTCTACACGCAGCACGACATCGACCTCTGGGAAGATACATGCGCGCGCGCGATAGTCGCAGCCGGCGGCACCCCCGACGACGTCGTGCAGGTCTGCTACGGCTACGGACTCTTCACCGGCGGCCCCGGACTCAACGGCGGTTCGCATAGACTCGGCTCGCTGACGCTGCCCATGTCCTCCGGCTCGACCGACCGCCAGATACAGTTCATGCAGGACCTCGGCTCCACGATACTCTGCTGCACGCCGTCGTACGCCGCGTACATCGGCGAGACGATAGTCGAGCGCGGGCTCCAGGACACGATCAAGCTCAAGGCCGGAATCTTCGGCGCGGAAGCGTGGAGCGAAGAGATGCGTCGCGACATAGAGAAAAACCTCCGCATCAAGGCATACGACATCTACGGTCTCACAGAACTCGAAGGCCCTGGCGTCAGCTACGAATGCTGCGAGCAGCGCGGGATGCACATCTGCGAGGACCAGTTCATCGCGGAGATAATCGACCCGAACACCGGCGAAGTCCTGCCCGACGGCGAGAAGGGCGAGCTCGTCTTCACCTCGCTCAACAAACAGGCCTTCCCGATGGTGCGCTACCGCACGCGCGACATCTGCGTCCTCTCGCATGAGAAATGCTCCTGCGGCCGCACCCACGTCCGCATGTCCAAGCCGATGGGCCGCAGCGACGACATGCTCATCATCAAGGGCGTCAACGTCTTCCCGTCGCAGGTCGAGACCGTCCTCATCGAGCACGGCTACTCGCCGAACTACCAGCTCGTCGTCGACCGCGTCAACAACTCCGACACGCTCGACATCAACGTCGAGATGAACCCCGACATGTTCAGCGACAACCTCGGCGAAATCACCGCGCGCGAAAAAGAGCTCGTCAACGCGCTCAAAGGCTTCCTCGGCATATACACGAGAGTCCACCTCGTCGCGCCGAAGAGCATCCCGCGCAGCGAAGGCAAGGCCGTCCGCCTCATCGACAAGCGCAAAATATAACGTACCGGACACAACAGGGACTTTTTTGAATATAATAAAGGAGGAACAAAATCATGAAGGGGGAAAAAGATATGACAATCAAACAGATTTCCGTCTTTCTTGAGAACAAGCCCGGCAAGCTCGCCGAATTCGTAGAGCTTCTCCGCAGCCACGACATAGACATGAGGGCGCTCTCGCTGGCGGAAGCTTCGGACTTCGGCATTGCGCGCGTCATAGTCGACGATCCCGACAAGACGCAGCAGGTGCTGGCAGAAGCGCACTTCATATCTTCCGTCACGCCCGTCATCGCTGTCGCCGTCTCCGACCAGCCCGGCGCGCTGTACGAAATGCTCGAAGCAATGCGCGAAGGCTCAGTCAACATCGAATACACATACGCCTTCACGACGCGCACCGACAACGGCGCGTACATGGTCTTCCGCGTCGCGGACAAATCCATCGACGACGCCGTGAAGCTCCTCGAAAAGCACAACATCAAAATCGTCGCGCAGGACGATATATATAAGCTGTAACGCTTATCCAGCCCCGTCTCGCACAGAGGCGGGGCTTTTTCGTATAAGCCAGAGGACGTTTTCATGCTGAGAGACGGAGTCGTTCTGGAAGACGGCGAAGGAAAAGTCACGGTAAATCAATACAGCTTCTGCGAGCTGCTGAAGCACCTGCTGGTCCGCTACGCAGGCGCTGCATACGCGGAAGCCTCGGAATTGGTGGACGATTCGTACCTTGCCGAACCCATTACAGACGCGACGGCGGCCTGCCTCTTCAGCCACGAGTATCCGTACTTCTGGGCAATGAGCCTATATTACGGCGCCATGTACTGGGAAAAGGGAATCCCAGCGCAGCCGGAAGACATGGAAGCTTACTTCAGGTTCGAAGACGAAATAATCCGCCGCTATAATCTCAAAGAGCCGTTTGAATTTTAGAATCGCGCGTAAAATCCGCGCGTCGCTCTGCACTTGACATTCCCGCGCTTCCGCGCCACAATATCATTCGGTGATATAGGCCAAACGCAGCGACGGGAAAGAAGTAAGCCTGACTCCGCTCCCGCAGAGAGCCGCCGGTTGGTGTAAGGCGGCGGAGGGACTGGCTGAAATACATTCCAAGAGCGGCGCACCGAACGAATCACGGAATTTCAGTAGGCTGCGACGGGTCCGCCCGTAAAAGCGGACAGGGTATCCGGCTCCGGCCCGTACCCGACGAGGGCGCGTCCCGCGAGGGAGCGCCAAACTGAGGTGGTACCACGGGAATTTGCCCCGTCCTCTGACTAAGGAGGGCGGGTTTTTTTATTGCCGCCGCTCCGAAAAAAGAAGAACGAGAAAACTTTTAGGAGGAGAACAGAAATGCCTATTACCGACCTGCTTGAGAGGAACGCCCACGAATTCTGCCACGAGACGGCGCTGGTCGAGATCAACCCCGAAGTCAAAGAAATACGCCGCGTCACGTGGAAAGAATATGAACTTATAGAATCCAGCCCGACGGAGAGCTACCGCCGCGAAATAACGTGGGGCGTCTTCGACGAAAAGGCCAACCGCTGCGCGAACCTGCTGCTCTCGCGCGGAATCAAGAAGGGCGACAAGGTCGCCATCCTCATGATGAACAGCCTCGAATGGCTGCCGCTCTACTTCGGAATACTCAAGACGGGCGCGCTCGCCGTGCCGCTCAACTTCCGCTACACCGCGGAAGAGATTAAATACTGCCTCGAGCTCGCCGACGTCGACGCGCTCTTCTTCGGCCCCGAGTTCATCGGCCGCGTCGAAGACATCTGCGACCAGATACCGCGCGTCAAGCTGCGTTTCTTCATCGGCGACGGCTGCCCGCGCTTCGCGGAAAACTACATGCACCTCGCGGCGAACCTCTCGAGCTACCCGCCGCGCATACTGCTCTCCGACGACGACGACGCGGCGATATACTTCTCCTCCGGCACGACGGGCTTCCCGAAGGCGATACTCCACACGCACCGCGCGCTCATGCACGCCGCGAAGGTCGAGCAGGCCCACCATGGTCAGACGCACGACGACGTGTTCCTCTGCATACCGCCGCTCTACCACACCGGCGCGAAGATGCACTGGTTCGGCAGCCTCATATCGGGCAGCAAAGGCATACTGCTCAAAGGCACCGACCCCAAGACGATAATCGAGACCGTATCCAACGAAAAATGCACCATCGTATGGCTGCTCGTGCCGTGGGTGCAGGACATCCTCGACGCGATAGACGACGGCAGAATCAACCTCGAAGACTATGAGCTATCGCAGTGGCGGCTCATGCACATCGGCGCGCAGCCCGTGCCGCCGAGCCTCATATCGAGATGGCGCAAAGTGTTCCCCAAGCATAAATACGACACGAATTACGGCCTGTCGGAGTCAATCGGCCCAGGCTGCGTGCATCTCGGCCTCGGCAACATAGACAAAGTCGGCGCGATAGGCGTCCCCGGCTACGGCTGGCGCGTCAAGATAGTGAACGCCAAAGGCGACGCGATCACCGACGGCAGCGTAGGCGAGCTCGCGGTCAAGGGCCCCGGCGTCATGAAATGCTACTACAACGACCCCGAGGCAACCGACGCCGTGCTCAAAAACGGCTGGCTGCTGACGGGCGACATGGCGCGCCAGGACGAGGACGGCTTCATCTACCTCGTCGACCGCAAGAAGGACGTCATCATCAGCGGCGGAGAAAACCTTTACCCTGTGCAGATCGAGGACTTCCTGCGCGCCAACAATGCGATAAAGGACGCCGCCGTCATCGGCCTGCCCGACAAGCGCCTCGGCGAGATAGCCGCCGCGATAATAGAGCTCAAGCCCGGCGCGCAGTGCACAGAAGCCGACATCGAGGACTTCTGCATGGCGCTGCCGCGCTACAAGCGCCCGCGCCGCATAATCTTCGCCGACATCCCGCGCAACCCGACAGGCAAAATAGAAAAGCCGAAGCTGCGCCAGATGTACCGCGCCGACAACCTCGTCGCGCGCCAGACGAACGCCTAGCACAGCCGCGCGCGGTTTGACAAGGCACCCAAATCGGCTATAATATTTTGCGTCGCTCTTTCGGAGCGCCGACGCCGGTGTAGCTCAGCTGGTAGAGCAACTGACTTGTAATCAGTAGGTCGGAGGTTCGAATCCCCTCGCCGGCTCCAGAGATATCAAGGGTTTTCGGTATTTTGCCGAAAGCCCTTTTTCTATATCTTTTATTCAAACCCACCTAAAACAAAATTCCGCAAAAAATTTGCTGGCTGGCGCAGCAACCGCCCAATCATAGGCATGGACGCCGCTCATTTATTTGCATTACACTGCAATAACTTTATGTCATAAACATATTATTGTATAATGACTGCAAATGGAGGGGCCGGCATGATACCACGAGACGAATATCTGGATAATCTAATCAGCTTCAAGGATAAGCGGCTTATCAAGGTCGTCACCGGCGTCAGGAGATGCGGGAAGTCGACTTTGTTCGAGCTCTATCAGGATTATTTGCTCTCGCACGGCGTCGAGGCGGGGCAGATCATCTCCGTCAATCTTGAGGCCGGCGAATTTGCCGACATATCCGACGATAGGGCTCTTTTTGAGTACGTGAACGCCCGGCTGGACGGCGGGCGGATGAACTACATCTTCCTCGACGAGGTGCAGCGCGTAGAAGGATTTCAGAAGGCCGTGGACGCGCTGTATATAAAGAAGAACTGCGACGTATATATCACCGGTTCCAACGCATATTTACTTTCCGGCGAGCTCGCGACGCTGCTGTCGGGACGCTATGTCGAGATTAAGATGCTGCCGCTTTCCTTCAAGGAGTATGCCGCGGCACGCGGAGAGAATCTCGCGCCGGAGCGTCTGTACCAGGATTATATTCACAACAGCTCCTTCCCATACGCGCTTGAGCTGAACAGGCCGAAAGATGTCAGGCAGTACCTCGACGGCATATACAATACGATAATCGTCAAAGACATCATAACGCGCAAACGCATCAACGACGTCGAAATGCTGAAGAGTACCGCCAGATTCATGTTCGACAATATCGGCAATATAACCTCTACGAAGAAGATCGCCGACACGATGACCTCCGCAGGAAGAAAGATATCCGTGCACACCGTCGAAAATTACTTGGACGCCCTTACGGAGAGCTTTATATTCTACAAAATCGGCAGGTACGACGTTAAAGGGCGGCAGTATCTGAAAACGGGCGACAAATATTACGCCTCCGACGTCGGGCTGCGCTACGCCGTGCTTGGCGCGAAAATGGCCGACGCCGGGCATATACTGGAGAACATCGTGTGCCTTGAGCTGCTGCGCCGCGGGTACGAGGTCTACGTCGGCAAGGTCGGAGCCGCGGAGGTTGATTTCGTGGCCATCGGCGATGAGGGCGAAGAGTATTACCAGGTAGCCTATACTCTCGTGGACGCCGACGGGAAAACGCTGGAACGCGAGCTCGCGCCGCTCGACTCAATCAGAGACCACAATCCGAAATTCCTCCTGACGATGGATTACGGCCCCGTCGTCTCGCACAACGGAATCAAGCAGATATATGCGCTTGACTGGCTGACCGGACGAGCGTCGCTGTAAAAGAAGCCCGCCGGTAAACCGTCTGTCAGCGCGTCAAACCGCCTGATGCGCCGTCCGCCTCGGGCTTCTTTATAAGTTTTCCTTTATGATATCAGCGAAGGCTCTCGCCAGCGCTTCGTGGTCCTCCGCTTCCATATGCAGCTTGTCCTTCGCGCTCGGTCCCGCAACGGTCGAGGCGTCGAAGTAGAGCCAGCCGTGCGCCTCGGCCTGCGCTTTGTAATAGGGAGCGAGGGCTTTTGAGACGGCGACGGCTCCGGGGGCGAAGCCTGTGTAGCAGCTGTTCTCAATGCCTTCGCCCAAGTGAATAGGGCTGACCAGCAGCACCTTGGGCGTCGGGAAGCCCGCGCCGTAGTCGAAGCTCTCCACAAGCTTGCCCAGCTCGGCGGCGCCGCAGGCTATGTCGGCGGGCAGGAGATTGAAGCGCTGCTTCATATCGTTCGTGCCGAGCATGATGACGACCAGGTCCAGCGGGCGGTGGGTGCGCAGGGCCACGCGCAGCTGCGTGCGCCCGTTTTTGTCGAGCTCGAGGCAGTCCTCGAAAACCGTGGTCCGCCCTCCGCAGCCTTCCTCTATAACGTAATAGTCCTCGCCGAGCAGACGCTGAAGAATGCCGGGCCAGCGTTTGTCGCGCGGCCAGCGGCCGCCCGCCGGGTTCGTGCCGTTTGTGTTGGAATCTCCGAAGCACAGAATGTTAATCATTTGATATCACCCTTTCCGCATCTGCCACTATCATACTATTATGTCGGATATAATTACGCTGTGCGGTTCGGAAAAATTTTTATATCGGAGGGGAAAAGATGATTTATAAAAAATTTCAGGATATCGAGCTGTCGAATCTGGCGATGGGCGCGATGAGGCTGCCGGTCGTTGACGGGAACGACGCCGCGATAGACGAGGCGGCGGCCTTCGAGATGGTGGACCTCGCGATGGCGCAGGGCGTGAACTATTACGACACGGCGTGGGGTTATCATGGAGGGAACTCCGAGCTCGTAATGGGACGCGCGCTCGCGAGGCATCCGCGCGATAAATTTTACCTCGCGGACAAGTTCCCCGGCTACGACCTCGCGAACATGGACAAGGTCGAAGAGATATTCGAGACGCAGCTCAAGAAGTGCGGCGTGGAATATTTCGACTTCTACCTCTTCCACAACGTCTGCGAGCTGAACATAGACGGCTATCTCGACGAGAAGTTCGGCATACACAAGTATCTCATGGAGCAGAAGAGGAACGGCCGCATCAGGCACCTCGGATTTTCCTCGCACGGCTCGCTCGAGGTGATGGAGCGCTTCCTCGACGCTTACGGCGACGACATGGAGTTCTGCCAGCTTCAGCTCAACTACGTAGACTGGAGCTTCCAGAAGGCGAAGGAGAAGGCCGAGCTGATAAGCCGCCGCGGCCTGCCAATCTGGGTGATGGAGCCGCTGCGCGGCGGGCTGCTCGCAAACCTGCCCGAAAAGGCGGCCGCGCTGCTCGGCGGCATGCCGCCGGTCGAATGGGCATACCGCTTCCTGCAAAGCGTGCCGGGCGTCACAGTCGTGCTCTCCGGCGCGTCGAGCATGGAGCAGATGAAGGAGAACCTCAGGATATTCGCCGAGGACAGGCCGCTGACCGACGACGAGCAGGCGCGGCTCATGCGCGCGGCGGACGAGATTATGAAGGCGGGTGCGGAGACGGCTCCATGCACGGCCTGCCATTACTGCATCTCGCACTGCCCGCAGGGGCTCGACATCCCGTGGCTGATCGAGCTTTACAACGAGCACGTATTCACGGGCGGCGGCTTCATCGCGCCGATGGCGCTCTCGTCCCTCGCCGACGACAAAAAGCCCTCGGCCTGCGTCGGCTGCCGCAGCTGCGAGCAGGTCTGCCCGCAGCAGATAAAAATTTCCGAGGTCATGTCGAAGTTCGACGCGCTGCTGAACGAGAAGAAATAGCGGCGAAGCGCGACGCGCTTCATAAAGAACACACAAGCGGCCCGAGCGTATCGCCGGGCCGCTTGTGTTATGCTTTGCGCCGTGATTATGCCTTACAGCATATCCGGCAGGGCGTCTTTGTATTCTTTCATCTCGCGCTCGAAGTTCGCGAGTTTTTCCTTCGCGCGGGAGATTTGTCCGCGCACCTGCTCGGGGGCTGCGCCGCCGTAGGTGTTTCTGCGTTCCATGGAGCGGCGCGGCGAGAGCAGCGGGAGGAGGTCTTCGCCTACCTCGGGGATGGCGGCCTGCCATTCGGCGAGCGTGAGTTTGTGCATGGGTCGGTCGTGCTCTATGCACCAGCGGACGGCGTGGCCGACTTTTTCGTGGGCGCTGCGGAATGGTACGCCGCGCA
>UQVV01000052.1 GCA_900544635.1 uncultured Cloacibacillus sp.
AAAATGTATGAAGCACGCGCAGCTTCCGCGGGCGCGGAGCTTAGGGCTTTGCGCGCGGCTGATCTGCGCGCGGCGGAGGATGTCGATTTCGTCCTGAGCTGCGCGGCGGTGCTGGAATTTCTTGACGGCGTCGCGGTTTGTCAGAACGAGAGCGTGACGGTCGAATCGATAGAAATTTCCTCGGCTTCGGCTTTGCTGAAGGGCGCGGCGTTGTCCGACGGCGGTGTGCTCGCTTTCGCCGAAGCGGTCGCGCGCCTTTCCGCAGTCGAGAAGGTCGGTATTCCGGCTGTGACTTCGGCCGAACGCGGCGGCGCGGAGATAAAGATTTTTTCGCTTGACGTAAAGCTTCGCAGCGTCAGGGACGTTTTGCTGTCGTTCGACGCCTCGGGCCGGTGTTTCTGTTTCAGCGGGAAGCCCGCCGCGTGATGGCGGCCGGTGACGGTTTTCGCCGCTGTCTTTTCGCGGCTGCCGTGGCCACCGTCTTGTCGTCGGCAGTCGGGTTTTGGGCGCTTGGATATCTTCGCGGCGAGTATCGCGCGGCGAACGCCGCGATGCGCGAGTCGGCGGCGCTGTGCGCTGCGGCGGAGTCGCGCGAGGCCGAGCTGACGAGGTATAAAAAGCTGTTGAACGGCGGCTTTGCGAAAACGCCGTCGCGTCCGGAGTCGGCGAATAAATTCTACGCCGCGCTGCTTGCGGCCGTCGCGGAGAGCGGAATGGAAGGAGCGCGCGTCTCAGGCGCTTCCGAACGAGACGCGGAGGCGCTCTTCACGATATCCGGGCGTACGGATTATGACAAGCTGCGGCGTTTTTTAGCGTCGCTGCGCGGGCTTCGATATTCTTCGCGGGTGTCGCGGCTCTTGCTTGAAGGAAGCGCGGGCGGCGAGGTCGCGTATTCTGTAGAAATTTCAACGCGGACGGCGGAAGGGGGCGGCGCGGAACGGTGAACGTGACAGCGGCAAATTTTGAAAAGTTGCTTGCCAGGCTGCGCACGCCGCGCGGCGTTGTGTGCGCGGACGTTTACGCCAGGGCCGCATTCATCGTGGTTTTGCTGTTCGCTTCGTCTGTCTTTATGCTCTTCTGCGCGGCCCGCATCAACGCGGAATGTACAATATCCGAAGCCGCGTCCGGCGCTCCCGCGCGCGGTTCTGAAATTATGGACGAAGCGAAGAAGTTTGCGCTTGACCGCGTGCTTTATGAGGATTTCCTAAAGTCGGCAAATGATTCCAAACGCGCGGCCGGAGCTCTTTCGCCTGTATTCGTTATGAATGTTCCCGACGGCGCGCAGAGTGCGCGGCGCATGCCGGGTTACGCGCCGACGGTTATTCTCAAGGCGCTCGCGGTGCTCGGCGGCGAAAGCGTGTGCGTGCTCGACATCGACGGCGAAGAGCCGGGGCGGGTTTTCAGAGCCGGCGACGTTTTCGGTGACGGCAGGGGGCGTGTCGTGAAGATAAACGCGGACGGTGTGACGTGGCGATGGGCGGACAGGGAATACGCCGCGGGGCTGTAAGGTATTTCGCCGCGCTCGCGGCCGTTGTGCTTTGTGTGCTTGCCTTATGCGGCGAAGCTAACGCAGTTGGAGCGACGGCAAGAAAAACTGCCCCGAGCGCGCCGCTCGTCGAGGGCGTTCGCGTGCATCAGATAGGGGCGAGCCAGATACTCGTCGAGCTTCGCGGGACGGATATGCCGCTTCCCGCATCGTCGAACGCCGGCGGCGCGGCGATCGCGCTTTACTGGCGCGGCGCGCGTTTCCCGCAGAACACCGACTGCAAGGACTGGTGGGACGATTTTGGCTGGGACGTGCTCAGGATAGAAAAGGGGAAAAGCGAGCGCTGGACACGGCGCTACGAAGACATTCCGCTCGTTGACGAAATCCGCGTCTCGCCTTCGGAAGGCGGCGTAATTATGGAAATAATCGGCCCGCGCAGGCTCGCTGTCAAAAGTATCTCCGGCATGGCGGGCTCGAGCCGCCACAGGCTCATCCTTGAAGCGCCGCCGGACGTGCCCTCTGCGCCCGCGCCTAAGCCAAAGCCTCTGCCGCCCGGCGACCCGCTATCGGTCTCCGAGCCTGTCGCGCTCGAGCTGCGCGACGTCCCGCTGCGCGACGCGTTCAGGATGCTCGCGAAGTTGCGCGGCCTCAACCTCATCCTCGACCCTTCCGTACCAAATCCTCCGACCACAATCTCGTTCGACGGCGCGCCGTTTCGCGAGGTCTTCGCATATTTGCTGCGCATGCACGGCCTTTCGTACGGCGTTTCCGGAAAAACTCTCGTAGTCGGCTCGCCCTCCGCCGTGGCGAAGACGCTCGGCACGGTCACGACGCGCCGCTACAGCGTCTCATACGCCGATATTAAAAAACTTCCCGCACTGATTACGTCGCTTGTCTCGCTCGACCTCAAGGCCGTCGCCGACGAGCGGATGCGCTGCCTTTACATAACGGCGTCGCCTGAGGGCCACCAGTGCGTCGAAGCGCTGCTGAACCGCCTCGACAGCCCGGGCAAGCAGATAATGATAGAGGCGCGGCTTGTCGAGATAAACGACGGTGCGCGCCAGGAGTTCGAGTCTACCCTCGCCGCGGTCTACAACGGCTGGATATTCTCCTACGGTTCGGCCGGGCTCGGCGGGCGCTACACCTACGGCAACGGCGCAGTGACGCCGAACGTAGACCCGACCGGCAGCACGAGGCCCGGAGAACTGCCCATAATCGGCGGGACGGATACGGATACGAGCTTTCCCGGCTACGTCGCCGATTCCGCGATGAAGATGGTGGATGCGGCCCTGCGCGCGATGGAGTCCGACAACAAGGGCAAGGTGCTCGCGTCGCCGTCGGTCGTCGCGCTCGACGGACAGAAGGCCTCCGTCCGCCTGACGCACAATTACCTCTATCAGTCCGGCGTCGACGAGAACGGCAACCCCGAGTTCACGAACCAGGAGACGGGACCGATGCTCGAATTCACGCCCGCGCTGGGACGCGACGGCTTCATCACTATAAATATGAAGATTTCGACGGGAGAGATAGTCGCCTTCCGCCGTTCCGGCGACTCGGAAGCGCCGGAGACGACGAAGCGCGAGGTCGACACGAGCGTCCGCGTGCGCGACGGCGAGCTGTTCGTGATAGGCGGCCTCTACCAGGAGAACAAGACAAACAACGTCACTCGCGTCCCCGTCATCGGCTATATTCCCCTGCTCGGCGAGCTTTTCAAGACGCGCACGACGCAGCACTCGAAGTCGCAGATGGCCTTCATCGCCGTGCCTTATATTCTCGACATCCCCTCCGGCGCGGTCGAGGTTATCGACATGCCCGGCGGCGGGCTGCGAATGTGAGGCCGTCGTGAGCCGCCGTCAATTCGGCGTTTCGCCGCTGGCGGATATTCTGCTGGACTGCGGCGTGCTGTCGCGCGAAGAGCTCGACGCGGCGCTCGCGGAGCAGAAGCGCGCCGGGCTGCGGCTCGACGAGACGCTTGTGCGCGGCGGATACGCGACGGACAACCGCATAGCCTCGGCGCTATCCTCGCGTCTAGGCCTGCCGCTTTTGTCTTTTGACGAAATTCATCCGACGGAGGAGGCGCTCTCGCTGATTCCCGAAAGCGTTGCTTCGCGGCTGTGCGTCATGCCGCTCGCCGCGGCAGGCGGGAAAATATCCGTCGCAATGGCCGACCCGCTCGACATGGAGGCGGCGGACGAGATAAGGCTCATCACGGGACGCGAGCCGGAGATGAGCGTAGCGGCGCGTGGCGACCTGGAGCGCGCCGCCGTCGCCTATTACAGAGTGAAGGGCAGCGCCAGCGAAGCCGCCGGAAGCGCGCCGCATGAAATTACCGCCGCGCGCGAAAGCTTCGGCGACGTGAGCGAGGCGGAGGCCGGGGCCGCGCCCGTCGTCCGGCTCGTGAACAGCCTGCTAGACCAGGCCGCGCGCGAACGCGCCTCGGACATACATATCGAGCCGTCGGACGAGGGTACGCGCGTCCGCTTCAGGATAGACGGGCGGCTCGTCCGCGGCGCGGAAATATCCGCCGCGCTTCATCCTGCGCTCGCCGCGCGCATAAAAATACTCGCCGGCATGGACATATCGGAGAAGCGCCGCCCACAGGACGGACGCATCTTCATCAAAGCCTCCGGCGCGGATATAGACATCCGCGTTTCGTCGCTGCCGTCGATATTCGGAGAGAAGCTCGTCCTGCGTCTCTTGCGCCAGGGCGGCGGCGCGGCGAGCCTCGAAAGCCTCGGCTTCGACGCGAAACAGCGGGAGCTGCTGCAAAAGGCGATAAACGCGCCGAACGGCATCGTGCTGCTGACCGGGCCGACAGGCTCCGGCAAATCGACGACGCTCTACTCGCTCCTGAACATGCTCAACGACCCGTCCAAAAACATCATAACTATAGAAGACCCAGTCGAATATACAATAAACGGCATAACGCAGGTGCAGATAAACGAAAAAATCGGCCTGACCTTCGGCGGCGCGCTGCGCTCCATTCTGCGCCAGGACCCGGACATCATAATGGTCGGCGAAATCCGCGACGCGGAGACTGCGCACCTCGCCGTGCGCGCGGCACTGACAGGCCACCTTGTACTCAGCACGCTTCACACGAACGACGCGCCGTCGTCCGTCGGAAGGCTCGCCGACATGGGCGTGCCGCCCTTCCTGCTCGCCTCGTCGCTGCGCGCCGTCGCGGCCCAGCGCCTCGTGCGCAGGCTCTGCCCGTCGTGCCGCGCGAGCGCCGAAGTTGCGGCGGAGCTCGCCTCAGCGTCCGGACTGCCGCTTGGCGCGGAGATATTCGCGCCGTCGGGCTGTGCCGAGTGCCGTTCCACGGGATATGCCGGACGCACGGTCGTCGCCGAAATCATGCCTGTGAGCGCGCAGATAGCTGAAATGATATACAGAAACGCGCCCGCTGGAGAGCTGCGCCGCGAGGCGCGAAGGCTCGGCATGGAGACGCTGCGCGAGGCCGCGGCGAAAAAAGTCCTTTCCGGCGAAACGAGCGCGGAAGAAATGTTCTTCACGACGCTCGCAGAATAGCGGAGCGAAGGAGACAAAAATGGAAAAATCCATCTTCTCGGAAATTCTCGATAAAGCTTTGAAAAATTCAGCGAGCGACATTCATATAGGGGCGGGCGAACGTCCGCTCATGCGCGTCGACGGCCTCCTGCGCGCGGCGGGGGAGACGCCGCTTTCGGAGGAGGGCTTTGAGCTGATGCTTGAAGCGCTCGGATGCCGCGGCTCGGAGATATTCAGAAACGAGCGCGAGCTCGACTTTGGCTGCGAAATCACGGTAAACGGAACAAAAACGCGCCTGCGCATAAATCTGTCGTACAGCCTCGGACGGCCCGCCGCCGCGATACGCATCATCCCGCCGTGTGTGCGGAGCATAGAAGAGCTCGGACTGCCGCCAGTCCTTAAAGAATTGGCGGCCGGGCGCAGTGGCCTGTTCCTCGTCACGGGGCCATCCGGCTCCGGCAAATCGACGACGCTCGCCGCGATGATAGAAGAGATAAACGCGAGCCGCGCCGTCCATATCGTGACGGTCGAGGACCCCGTCGAATACGTCTTCGAGCCGAAGCGCGCGCTCATCCACCAGCGCGAGGCGGGACGCGACACAAGCGGCTTCGCCGAGGCGCTGCGCCGCGCGATGCGCCAGGACCCCGACGTGATAATGATAGGCGAGCTGCGCGACGCGGAGACCGTGAGCGCGGCCGTAAGCGCCGCCGAGACGGGCCATCTCGTCCTCTCGACGCTGCACTCCGGCGGAGCGGCGTCAGGCGCGGACAGAATAGCGGGATTCTTCCCGCCGTCCGCCCAGCCGCAGATACGCGCGCGGCTCGCGCAGATTCTGACCGGCGTCATGTCGCAGCGCCTCGCGCGCCGCGCCGGCGGAGGCCGCGCAGCCGCCGCGGAGCTTCTGATCGCTACGAACGCCGTCAGAAGCTGCATACGCGAGGGCAAAAACGCGCAGCTCGCGGACATAATGCGCTCCGGAGCGCAGCTCGGCATGACCACGCTGGAGCAGAGCCTTGCGCGGCTCTGCCGGGACGGCGCGGTAGATTTTGACGAGGCGCTGTCGCTCGCGCCGTCGCCGGAGGAGCTGCGGTCGTGCCTCGCGGCTCTGTGAAACGGCGCGGTTTTCTGCTCATCGAGACGCTCGCCGCGCTCGTCGCCGCCTCGATATTCCTAGCCGCCGCGCTGTCGATGTTCTCTGCCTGCGCCGGGCTGCTGTCGCGTTCGCGCGCGCGGCTCGCCTCGGAGCTTGCGGCGTCGGCCGCGATCTCCGCGATATTGTCCGGCGAAGAACCGGAGGGCGTCATTTCAAGCGAGACGGTCTACGGCGGCGGCCTGACGTTCCGGCGCGTGACGCTGAAAAACCCGCACAGCGAAGGGACCTCCGTCGTTGTCCTTCCCGAGAGAAATTTCCGCTAGCCGACGCGCGCGCCGGCTGCGCGCCTTCACGCTGATCGAGCTGATAATCGCCGTGGCGCTCGCCGCCGCCGTCACGCCGCCCGTGGCCGCCGCGCTCAAAAACGCCTCGCGCCTCTACAAAATCTGCCGCGACGAGCGCATAGCCGAACGGCGCGCCGAGACCGTCGCCGCGGTGCTGAAAATGCCGCTGCGCCACTGCGGCCTCGGAATTCCGATAAGCGCGGAAAAATACAAAAAAGCCTTCGGCTCCAAGATAATCGAGCCGTTCAACTGGGACGGCCCCGTTTCCGTAACCAGCGAAAACGGAAGATCCGGCCGCCTGCGCATAGCCTACGCCTTCCCCGAAGGCTCGCGCGCCGCGGAAGCGTGCGCCGGAACCGGCGGCGCGGCCTCGCCGCGCATGACGCGCGAACCCGACGAAAACTATTTCGACATGGATCTGTTCGACAAAAGCCGCTCCGTCAAAAACTGGGTGCTCTTCCCCGACGCATATCCGGAAAAAACGCCGCTGACCGTCGCGGGCATATCGGGCCGGACGCTGCGCCTCCGCAGCTATACGGAAGAAGAATACGACATCCCGAAGGGCGCGCCGCTCTTTCTGTTCCGCGCGCTCGAATGCTGGTCCGACGGGGAAAAATTCTACACGCGCGACTTCCGCACGACCGGCGGCCAGCCGAGAGCCGACGGAGTAATCGGAGCGCGCTTCGAGCTCAACGACGAAAAAAATCTGCTGACGCTCTGCCTCATGGTGCGCGGCGAAGAGCGCGGGTTGTCCGGCGAGCCTGTCAAAAACCGCGGCTGTCCCGACGATTTCGTCGCGCAGTGGGACGCCGCCGCATACCCCTGCGCGCTCTACGCCTTCCGCTTCGTCTGGCGGCTGCCGAACGCCGGAGGCCGCGGCGCGGGGTTGTAATTTAGCGCATTTTTTCATATTTCCCGTGCAAAATTTGAAAAATACCTTCGTTTTATGTTATGATTTCATTGCATAGTCAGAGATTGATGCGAATGGGCGCGTGTGCGCCCATAAGACGTTAGGGAGGCATATGTATGGGACAAGTTGTTGATACGAGCGATTTCCGCCCGGGACTCAAAATCAGATGGGAAGGCGGAATGTGGGTCATCCTCGAATGCTCGCACCATAAAATGGGAAGAGGCGGCGCCATCGTCCGCGGCAAGCTCCGCAACCTTGAGACCGGTTCGAGCGTGGACCAGTCCTTCAAGTCGGGCGAGCGCTTCGAAAGAATAGTCTTCGACGAGAAGCCGGCGCAGTACCAGTACCGCGACGGAGAGGACTACGTCTTCATGGATATGGAATCATACGACCAGGTCAGCCTGTCGCCCGACATCCTCGGCGACGCGGCGAAGTTCCTCGTCGACGACCTCGAGGTCAGCTTCGACATGTTCGAGGGCCGCGTCATGGGCATCGAGCTTCCGAACCAGGTCACTATGAAAATCACGGACACACCGCCCGGATTCAAGGGCGACACCGCCTCCGGCGGCGGCAAACCCGCCACGACGGAGACCGGTCTCGTTGTAACAGTTCCCTTCTTCGTCGAGAACGGCGAAATGATCGTCGTCGACACGAGGACCGGGGAGTATCTGGAACGGGCGAAGAAATAGCGCACCGCAGGGGCCGGACCGGCCGGCCGCAGGCTGCCTTATTATCCAACAGGAGGGGTTCAAATGAGCGCACGTGAGAAAATAGCATATTTGAAAGGGCTTATCGACGGACAGAACTTGACGGACACGCCGGACAAGGCGAAATTTTACGCGGCACTGGTCGATGCGTTGGATTCCCTGGCTGTTGCGATTGAAGAGCACGAGGACGTTCACGAGGAACTGAACGCCTACCTTGAACAGCTCGACGAAGACGTTTCGGACATCGAGGACGAGCTCGACGAGCTTGAAGGCGGCGAATGCGGATGCCACAGCCACGATGACGACGACGAAGAGGACGAGTACGAAGACTTCGACGAAGAAGAGTACGAGTCCGTGACGTGCCCGAACTGCGGCAACGATTTCTATTACGAGCCGGCGCTTTACGAAGAGGACGAAGATCTGGTCTGCCCGCACTGCGGCAAGCCGTTCAAGCTTCCCGAAGAGTAAAGGGGCGCGTCTGGGTATTTACCGGTAAAGGAGGAGCCGCCGAATGGACGAAACCATGAGAGACGATTTTGCCGCCGAGGAGAAACAGGAAAGCGGCATAGGACAGTCGAACCTTGAGGGCAAAATACGCATATCGGAAGACGTTATAGCCCAGCTTGCGACAAAGGCGCTCAACAGCGTCGAGGGCGTCGCTCCGGCGAGCCCGGGGCTGATGGCGAATCTCAGGCTCGGCAGAAAGACCGCCAACGGAGTGCGCATCCTCATCTCCGAGGGCGAGCCGCCCGAGATAGTCGTGGACGCCTACATAACGGTGAAGTACGGTCTCAGGATCCCCGACGTCTGCTGGGACGTGCAGGAGGCCGTGAAGGATCAGATAGAGCGCTTCACGGGCTACGCGATAAAGGGCGTCAACATCTACGTCCAGGGCATAACCTTCGCCGAGAAGAAAGAAGCTCAGGAAGGCGGCGAGGCGGAGCCGGAGTTCCCCAGCGTCGACGAGGCCTGATTTCACAGCAGTTGATTACCGAAAGGCCGGTTTCACGCGAACCGGCCTTCTTCTTTGAGAGGCGGTGCATATACTATGCTCTTTCTATGGACGACAACTAAACTTGGAAAAATCTGGATAGACGGCGACGCCGTCAAGCAGATTATAGCTAGGCGCCTTCCTCAGGAGCTGTACGTGCAGGAAGTTTCCTTCATAGGGGAAAAGGCCCTTCTGAACATCTACATCGCCGCGCCCGACGACTGGCCCGCGGCCGAGAGAGCCGCGCTTGAAGCGAAATTTTCCGGCCTCTTCGGCCCCTCGGGCGTATCCGTGCAGATAAACTGGGTCAACGTCGCGCCGCAGGACAACAGGAAGGCCACGCCGGTCTGGATGCTCCCCGTCTTCTGGGGCGCGGCCGCGGCGGGCGTAACCGCGCTCTTCCACATGGGGCTCGGCGGCGTGCTATGGTCCATCTTCTTCGCGGTGATAGGCTACGGCGTCGCGTGGCTGGTCCTCACGGAGGACGGCAGAAAGCAGATAAACGCCCTGAGGGAACTCTTTAGGAGATGATTTTTTGGTAATGTCCAGGAAAACGCAGCTGCGCCACAGGGCGCGCGAAATCGCGCTGCAGCTCGTATATATGAACGACATGAGGCCCGGGGCGACGGTCGCGGAGATGCTGGAGGAATTCCCGGTCGACGAGGCCGTGACGCTCTTCGACGGCGAGCTCAGAGCCGAAGAGGACGAAAAGCCCTCGAAGGCTGAATTCCCGTTCGTCGCGGCCTTCGACCTCTCGCTCTCCGAAGCGGAGAAGGACGAGGTCATGACCTACGCGTCGGACCTTCTTCGCGGCGT
>UQVV01000053.1 GCA_900544635.1 uncultured Cloacibacillus sp.
CGACCGTGCCGGTAACCGGAAAACGGTTTACATGCACGTTGAAGCCGCTCATGAATATGCCTATCTTGACGGCCTTGCCGGTGTATTCGTGCTCGGACTCCTCTATCTCAACTATCGTGCCGTCGGCTGGGCTCAGGAAGTCCCCGTCGCGCAGCGGACGCTCCGGCTCGCGCTCCGGGTCGCGGAAGAACCAGCATACGAAGGCGAGCGGAACGCAGAGGCATACGCTTATCCACGGGGAGACGTACCACCCCGCCGCCATCATCAGCACGAGCGCCGCTATCGTCGGCCAGCCGTCGCGGGCGAGCTTCACGCTAGTCTCCGTTCTCGTCCCTGCGGACGATGCTGATGTCGGCGACGGCGTCGCCTTCGTCGAGGCTGACTATCGTGTAGCCGGTCGCGGCGCGGCTGAGCGTCGAAATTTCCTTCGCGCCGATGCGCACCATGCGGCCGCGGCTCGTTATGACTATTATGTCCTCGTCCTCCTGGACGCCCCACGCTCCGACGAGGCTGCCGGTCTTTTCCGAAAGCTTCATCGCGCGCACGCCGTATCCGGCGCGGTGGTGCTGCGTGAATTCGTCGTAGGCAGTGCGCTTGCCTATTCCCTGCTCGCTTATGAAGAGCACCTCGCGCCCCTCCGCTACCACGTCGCAGCCGACGACGCTGTCGCCCTCGTCAAGCCTGATGCCGCGCACGCCCTGCGCCTGGCGACCGAGCGGGCGGAATTCTTCTTCGTTGACGCGAAGGGTCTGCCCCATCGCCGTCGTGAGCAGCAGGTCGTCGCTGCCGCTCGTCACGCGCACGCGCGCTATATCGTCGTCGTCCGCAATGCTCAGCACGCGGCGGCCCGCCCTTGTGAGCCCTTCGAGTTCCGTAACGGGCAGGCGTTTCGCCGTCCCGAGCTTCGTGACGAAGAATACGAACTTCGCGCCCTCGAGCGCGCTGTCCTTCATGCCGACGACCTTCTCGTCCTTTTCGAGCGTCACTATCGTGCCGATGAGCTTGCCCTTGCCGGTCTTGGGCTCCGGCAGCGAGAAGCCGCGCACTCCGAAGACGCGCCCGCGGCTCGTGAAGAGATAGAGCGTCTTGTGCGTCGTAGTCGTCGTTATCATCGATATTTCATCCTCGGCCTTCGTAGCTACCCCCTTGACGCCCTTGCCGCCGCGCTGCTGCACGCGGTAGTCCTGGAGCGGCATACGGCGGATGTAGCCGTCGCGCGTGAGCGCTACGACGATCTCCTCTTCTGGGATGAGGTCCTCCGCCGCAACCTCTTCGACGTCGTTTTCGATGTCGGTGCGGCGCTTGTCGCTGTAGGCGGCCTTGACCTCCTGCAGCTCGCTCTTGACGACCGAGTCGAGGACTACGTGGCTCGACAAAATGCTGTGATAGCGCTCGATGTCCATGAGAAGCTGCGCAAGTTCGTCGTCGAGCTTTTCGCGCTCGAGCCCCGTGAGGCGCTGGAGGCGCATGTCGAGTATCGCCTGCGCCTGGATTTCGGTGAAGTCAAGCTCTGATACGAGGTTGCTGCGCGCGGTCGCCGCGTCGGACGAGCCTCTGATTATCGCGATGACGCGGTCTATCGCGTCGAGCGCGCGGAGCAGCCCTTCGACGATGTGCCGCCTGTCCTCGGCCTTGCGAAGGCGGAACTCCGTCCTGCGGCGCACGACCTCGCGGCGGTGGTTGAGGAATATCAGCACCATGTCCTTGAGCGGCAGCTCCTTCGTGCCGCCGTCGACGATGGCGAGGTTTATGACGCCGAAGGTCGTCTGCAGCTGCGTGCGCGAATAGAGCTGGCGCAGCACGAGGTTCGGGTCCGCGTCGCGCTGCAGCTCGACGACTATGCGCATGCCGTTTCTGTCGGATTCGTCGCGCAGGTCTGAAATTCCGTCGATGATGCCGGTCTGCGCGCCCTTCGCAATCGTCTCTATGAAGTTGGTCTTGTTGACCATGTAGGGTATTTCGGTGATGAGTATCGCGCGCTTGCCCTTCTTCGGCTCCTCTATCTCAACGCGGCCGCGGACGATTATCTTTCCGCGCCCCGTGCGGTAGGCATCGATTATGCCGTCGCGCCCGAGGATTATGCCGCCGGTCGGGAAGTCAGGCCCGGGCATCAGCGTCATCAGCTCGCCGAGCTCGACCTCCGGGTCGTCGAGCACCGCGCAGCATACGTCGATGGCCTCGCCGAGGTTGTGCGGCGGCATGTTCGTCGCCATACCGACGGCGATTCCCGTGCTGCCGTTGACGAGAAGGTTAGGGATGCGCGATGGGAGGACGAGCGGCTCCTGCAGAGACTCGTCGAAGTTCGGTCCCCAGTCTATCGTGTCCTCGTTGATGTCGGCGAGCATCTCCTCGCCGAGCGCGTGGAGCCTCGCTTCCGTGTAACGCATGGCCGCCGGCGGGTCTCCGTCGATAGAGCCGAAGTTTCCCTGGCCGTCGACGAGCGTGTAGCGCATGCTGAAATCCTGCGAGAGGCGCGCCATCGTGTCGTAAATAGCCACGTCGCCGTGCGGGTGGTACTTACCCATCGTCTCGCCGACGATACGCGCCGACTTCTTGAACGGCTGGTTGTGGCGCACGCCGAGCTCCATCATAGCGTAGAGTATGCGGCGCTGCACGGGCTTCAGACCGTCGCGCGCGTCGGGCAGCGCGCGGCCCACGATGACGCTCATCGCGTAGTTGAGATAGCTCTGCTTGATTTCTTCTTCGAGCGGCAGAGTTATGACTTTGTTTATTTCGAATAAGTTGCTCTGCTTTGAATTGTGGTCCATCCAATTACCTCCGGGACTCTGATGCGCGGAACATTCCAAAAATAAAGCGGCGTCATGCGCCGCCTTTTAATCCAGCTTAGTATATTTTACCATAAAGCGCGCCTCTTTTCGGCGGCGCGCGGGAATTTTGGCGCGCGGCGGCTTCTCTGCTAAAATATCGGAAAAGGCTTCGCGTTTGCAAAAATAAAAAAATCGCCCGCCGCGCGGCGAAGGAGGAACGCATAAAATGCAGGACTGCGAACTTGATAAAGGACTTCTCGACGAAATTATGGACGTCGCGCGCGTGATGTCCGCGGACGGCAAGCCCGCGGACTATATACCGGAGCTCGCGCTGACGCCGCCGGAGCTCTTCGCGCTGAGCTGCGCGCCGGCCGGCGGCGAAACGGTAGAGACGGGCGACACTGAGCGCTTCTTCACGATGCAGTCGATCTCGAAGACGCTCGCGCTCGCCTTCGCGGTCGAGCACTTCGGCGCGGCGAACGTATTCCGCCACGTCGGCATGGAGCCTAGCGCCGACTCGTTCAACTCGCTGATGCGCATCGAGATGACCTCGTCGAAGCCGTCGAACCCGTTCATGAACGCCGGGGCCATCGCCGTCTGCTCGCTCATCCACACGGCCTACCGCGAGAGCTCGGCGGAGCGGCTGTTCGGATTCTTCACGGAGATAACGGGACGCGACGACGGCTTCGACGAAAAGGTCTGCGCGTCGGAGAAGCGCAGCGCCGATCGCAACCGCGCGCTCGCCTACTTCATGAAGAGCGTCGGCCTGCTGCACGGCGACGTCGAGGCTATTCTCGACTTCTACTTCAAGCTCTGCAGCATCCGCTGCACGAGCGGCGGCCTCGCGCAGCTCGGCGCGATGTTCGCCTCGGGCGGCGTTTCGCCCGTTTCGGGACGGCGGCTGATAAAGCGCGAGACGGCGCACATCGTCGTCGGACTAATGAGCACCTGCGGCCTTTACAACGGCTCGGGCGAGTTCGCCGTGCGCGTCGGCCTTCCCGGCAAGAGCGGCGTCTCCGGCGGAATCCTCGCCGTCGTGCCGGGGCGCATGGGAATCGGCGTTTTTTCGCCCGCGCTCGACGCGAAGGGCAATTCGCTCGCGGGCATGAAGGCGCTCGAGCTTTTGTCAGACAGGCTGAACCTGCGCGGTTTCTAGGACGTTCAGATTCTTGCTTCAGACAGCTAACGACATAATATAATCGACGTACACAAGAATGCACGGAAGGATGATCGCTGTGATAGCACCTGCAAAATTCAAAAAAATGTTGGATGAAAACGACGGACGTTTGCCGCTGCTGACGCTTGATGAATTTTTTAAAGATAATACGGAAGAGGACTCCATCGCGCCGAATCAATGGGAATATGGCCGTCCGACGCTTGCCGAAATATGGAATCTGCTGCGGGAAATAGAGCAGATGCCAAATGTTGCGTGGGTGCGCGTCGCGCTTCACGACGACACGGAAATTGTACGCGACGGTGGAGACGAAGCGTTAATTCTTGTGGGAGACTCGATCATATTGTGCACGGATATGGATTCAGGCCGTTTGGAAAAGGCCGTTGACTGCGAATGGCTGTGTTCCGACGGCGTCATAGAACTGAAGCAGGCGCAGATAGAAACTTTCTCATGCGTGCCGCCAATTCCAGACAATTTCAAGTGTTTGGCAATTGTATGGGACTGAGCCGCGGAAGGTGTTGATATGATTTTTTTAGCTGAACCGTACCGCTGCGCCTCCAACGGCTGAAGCGGAAAGCAGCCGGCCTTATTGTAAAAAAATGGCGCGCCGAAATCCTGCCGGCGCGCCGTTTTTTATACTGAATTTCTGTTATCCCTGCTTCTTCTGCTCCTTGCCCCACGAGTCCTTGAGCGAGACCGTGAGGTTGAAGACGGGCTTTTCGGGCGTCGTCGCCGTGTCGGCGCAGAAATATCCGTGGCGCAGGAACTGGAACTTGTCGAGCGGCGCGGCCTTCGCGAGCGACGGCTCGACGAGCGCGCCCTCCGCGACGCGCAGCGACTCGGGGTTGAGGTAGTCCTTGTAGTCCTTGCCCTCCTCCATGTCGTTCATGTTGCGCAGCGTGAAGAGGTTGCCGTAGAGGTTGACCGTCGCGGGAACGGCGTCCCCTGCCCAGACCCAGTGCAGCGTGCCCTTGACCTTGCGTCCGTCGGGCGCGTCGCCGCCGCGGCTGTCCATGTCGGCCTTGCAGCGTATCTCGGTAATGCGGCCGTTTTCGTCCTTCACGACGCCGGTGCAGGTCACGAGGTAGGCGTACTTGAGGCGCACTTCCTTGCCCGGCGAGAGGCGGAAGAAGCCCTTGACCGGCTCTTCCATGAAGTCGCCGCGCTCGATGAATATTTCGCGGCCGATCCTGACCTTGCGGCTGCCCGCGGAGGCGTCCTCGGGGTTGTTCTCCGCGTCGAGCTCGTCTACAAAGCCCTCGGGCCAGTTCTCGATGACGAGCTTGACCGGGTCGAGCACAGCCATGCCGCGCAGCGCCGTCTTGTTGAGCTCCTCGCGCAGACAGTGCTGGAGCAGCTCTATCTCGACGAGGCTGTCGGCCTTCGCAACGCCGACCTCGCGGCAGAAGCGGCGTATCGACGAGGCCGTGTAGCCGCGGCGGCGGAAGCCGCAGATGGTGGGCATGCGCGGGTCGTCCCAGCCGCTGACTATGCCGAGCGTCACGAGCTCGAGCAGCTTGCGCTTGCTCATGACGGTGTATGTGAGGTTGAGGCGCGCGAACTCGTACTGATGCGGCACGTGCGGCACGTCGACGTTGTCTATGAACCAGTCGTAGAGCGGCCTGTGGTCCTGGAACTCGAGCGTGCATATCGAGTGAGTGACGCCCTCGATGGCGTCCTCGTAGCCGTGCGCGAAGTCGTACATCGGGTAGACGCACCATTTCGCTCCGGTGCGGTGATGCTCGCGCTTGAGTATTCTGTAGATGACGGGGTCGCGCATGTTGAGGTTTTTGCTCGCCATGTCTATCTTCGCGCGAAGGACGTGGCTGCCCTCTTCGAACTCGCCGGCGGTCATGCGCGCGAAGAGGTCGAGGTTCTCCTCGACGCTGCGGTTTCTGTAGGGCGAATCGACGCCGGGCTTCGTCAGCGTGCCGCGGTTCGTGCGGATTTCCTCCGCGCTCTGGTCGTCGACGTAGGCCTTGCCGGCTTTGATGAGGTCTATCGCCCACTTGTGGAACTGCTCGAAATAATCGGAGGCGTAGCAGAGGTTGGCCCACTCGAAGCCGAGCCACTTGACGTCCTCCATTATCGACTCGACGTACTCCGTCTCTTCCTTCGCGGGGTTCGTGTCGTCGAAGCGCAGGTTGCAGCGTCCGCCGAATTCTTTCGCCGTTCCGAAGTTAAGGCATATCGACTTCGCATGTCCGATGTGCAGATAGCCGTTCGGTTCCGGCGGGAAGCGCGTGATGACCTCCTTGACGCGCCCGCTCTCGATGTCCGCGGTGATGATCTCTTCGATGAAATTCAGATTCTTGTTCTCCGAAGCCATAAGTCCAGCCTCCACCCGTTCGTTAAAATTTTTCAAGGCAGCGCCCGAGAAGCTCCTCCGGGTGTTCGCCGCCGCTCAATAACGCTAAATATGATAATGTAATAAGGAACTCAAGGGAATAGCTTCCCTGGCCGAAAACCGTGAAATTTCTCCCCGCGAGCTCCGCCATTCCGACGCCGCCGTAGCGCGACGGATTTTTTTCGCCCCTGGCGCAGGAGCTCGCCGCTATTATGACGGGACGCTCCGCGCCTTCGTACGCCGTCTCGAGCTCCCGATGATGCCGCTGAGCCATGTTGCCCGAGCCGTAGCCGCAGAGCACGAGGATTCTCGCGCAGTGCGGAAAGCCGCCGGAATACGCCGGATGCAGGTAAACGACGGCGAGCTTCCGCGCCGCTTCGCGCGCTTCCGTAATCCGCGCTGGCAGGCCGAAGCACGGCGAAGCGCCGCAGCCAGTGAGCACGTATGCGCAGAGCGCGCCGGAATCCTCTTTGTGGACGTAAGCGCCGGGGAATTTCTCTCCGGCGAAATATATTAAGACGCCGCTCTCCGTTTCGAGCAGCAGCTTCGCCGCGCCGAGCAGGTTGTCAGCGCCGTCGAAGCCCTCCTCGCCCGGCGTTCGCTGGCTGCCCGTCAGGACGACCGCCGCGCCGCGGACCGTCAGCGAAAGCCACGCGGCGCTGAACGCCATCGTGTCCGTGCCGTGAACGACGAGGAATTTTTTTACGCCCTCCGCCCGGCCGCGCGCGATTATCCGCGAAAGGGCCAGCCACTCCTCCGGCGACATGTCGGAGCTGTCGACCCCGGCGGAGCCGAAGGCCTCGACCGGCGCGCACTCGACGCCGCATCCGCGCAGATAGTCGAGCGCCGGGGCGACGACGCTTCTCGCGGCCTCCGCGTCCGGGACGGCCCCGCCGCCTTTGTCGACGGAGACGATCGTGCCGCCCGTCGAAATTATCATGACCTTTTCCAAAATTCCGCCTCCCGTTCCAGACGAGCCGCGCGTTAGAATGCCGCGGCCTCCATCGAAAGCACGATGCCCTCGTACCAAAGCAGCAGCACGGCGGCGGCGGTCAGCGCGTAGACGACGCCCCCGCGCGCGTATGCCGGCAGCGGCCTCTCGACGGCGGCCACGACGGCGCGGCAGAGCGGCACTGCGGCGACGCGCATAGCCGCGACGGAAAGCCAGAAGACGACGAAGTTGACCGCCTGCCCGCTCCACGCGATGGCCGCCGACTCGCCAAAGGTCCCCATCAGCTCGTTCGGGAATACGATGTACGTCATAACGGCGACGACGATGAAGGATCTGACGACGGACCAGATTTGCAGAATCCCGCGCGGCGCTCCGCCGTAGTCCGGAAGCTCACCCTCCTCAAGCAGCAGAGTCCCGGACGAAGCCCCGCGCTGCGGAGCCTGGCTCAGCACTGCGAGCATAAAAAGCAGCATTCCAGCGACGCCGAACCACGACATCGAGCGCATCTGCCCGAAGAGAGAAAACGAATTGAAGCTGAACGGGTCGGTGTCGAGGCCGTTCTTTATCAGATAGGCCGCTATCGAGGCGCAGGCCGCCATGAACGGTATCAGGAAGCGTATCATGTTCCGCATCTCTGCGCGCGCAATCTCGAGCGCCTCCTCCGTTCCCGCCGCGTAGAGCGAGACGAGCACGAAAACCTCGGAAAGAAGCATAAACTGCGCGAGCTGCACGACGTCCGCGCCGTTGTCTATGATGGGAATGTAGGTGCATACCGGCAGGCAGGCGCAGACGGTCAGCAGCGCCGCGAAGGCGAGGACCGGACAGAAAAGCGCCGTCCGCACGCGCGCCCCGCCGGGCAAAGCGACGGGCGAGCGGAACCAACGCGCGAAGTTGACGGAAGGCCGCCCGCCCCCGGCCGCCTTCGGACGGAAGGCCGCGAGCCCTCTGAAATATATTTTTTCAGAAAGCGCCGCGAGCGCGACGACGAAGGCGATAAGCAGCCACGCGTTGAAATATTGGAAGAGCGAAATAAAAATTCTGGAGCTCATATCAAATCACCTTACGAACAGCGCCGCGGCGAAAAGCAGGACGAGCGCCGCTATCCCGCATAGCCCGCCAGCCGCCGTGCTGCGCCACGGACGAAAGCAGACCGCGGCGAAGGCCGCGATAAACCGCTCCGAGGGGAACATCGGGAAAGCGACTTCCCCGCCCTCACGCGCCGACTCCGTGCGGCTGCCCGCGAAGCGCGCGCAGAGGCACACGACCGCCGCGCCCGCGGCGGCGGCCACGAGGAACACCAACAGCCATTTATAAACGTCCCAGGTAAAGAACCCCGTGGATATGCGCGGCATCACGACATGGTCCGCGACGCCCGGCGCGGCGGCCCCAGCGAGCGCCGTCCTGTTTATCAGCGCGGCCACGGCGGGAGAGACCATCTTTTCAAAGACATACCCAGGCGCGGCGGACGAAGCCGCGAAGAGCAGCATAAGCAGGATAAGCGGGAAAGCGACCGTCGATTCTCCCGAGAAATGGAATTCATGCTTCTGCGGCCTGCGGTTGAGCGCGAGCGACGCGAGGAAGCGCAGCCCTATCATCAGCATGAGCACAGTAAATAGGAACAGCACGACCACGACGAACGGGCTGAGGAAATTCGCCGAGCGGAAGAGAAGCTGCTTCGAGCTGTAGCCGATAAAGGGCGGCAGCCCCGCGAGCGCCGCGACGACGATGAAGAGCGTCAGCAGAGAGAGCGGCGCGCGCTCCGCCATCATTCCCTCCTGCCACAGCTCGCAGCCCTCGTACTCCTGCTTGAGATAGACCGTGACGACGGAGAGAGCCGCGGCCACTGGCAGGAAGATCAGCCAGAGCCCTATCATCGACTCAAGCGCGCTCACTCCGTAGAGCGCCGCGCGCTCCGCGCCGAAAGTGCCGCTCACCGCGATGCCCATCGTGACGATGACCATGCCCTTGATATACATAATCATGGAATCCATGAAATGCACCGGCGATTTGCCGCCGCTCTGGAAGACTACCGCCATTATCATCGACGCGAAGCCCAGCATGACGAGCAGCGCCGGAACCTTCTGAAGGCCGTCGAGCGGCCCGTAGAGCGAGAAAATTACGCGGAAGGCCGCGAAGAGAGAAGCCTGCGTCCTGATGCCGAAGAAGCACATCTTCGAAGCGTCCGAAAGATGCGGCGACGGCTTGAAGAATATATAGAGTAGCGGCACCGTCATCAACACGAAAGCGGCGAGCGACGAGGGCGTGCCCTTTATCAGCGAGGCCAGCGTCGTGATATTGTCGGTGCCGTATTCCAGCCGCAGCATCACCGCGCCCGCGAGGAACATCGCGAGCAGCACGACGCGCGAAACGTAATAGAGCACGTGCTTGCCGCCGGGGCGCTTCTCCCCGACCGCGAAATTGCTGTAAAGCCCCGTCACCCCCGCCTGAGTCATCATCATAAAGACGAAGAGCACGGCGAGCCCGCTCGAATAGAACATACCCTGAATCCCCGCGCATGTCAGAAGGAAGAAGGCGGCCTTGCGCGGCGTTATGAGATTCCGTTTGTCGGAGAGCGCGCGCAGCC
>UQVV01000054.1 GCA_900544635.1 uncultured Cloacibacillus sp.
CGGCGGGGAGGTTGACGCCGAGCGAGAGCGCGTCGGTGCCAGCGACGACGTCGATTATGCGCTCGCGGAAGGCCATTTCGACGAGGAGCTTTTCTTTCGGGAGCATCGAGCCGAAGTACATGCCGACGCCGCGCAGCATCGTGTCGGGGATTTTCGTGACTTCGAGTATCTCCGCGATTTCGCGCAGGCGCGCGCGCTTGCCGCGGCTTATTTTATGGCGGGTCTTCGCCGTCTGCGCCGCGGCCCATTCGACGCCTTTCTTTGAGAAGGCGAAGATGAGCGCGTCGCGTATCTGCGCGAAGCGCGTGCCGCGCTGTTTGTAGACGAGCTTCGTGACGCGGGCGTTGGTTTCGAAGAGCGCGAAGTCGCGCCGCGCCATCTCCTGTAGGTAGTCGCGCACTCTTTCGGGATTGCCGAAGGTCGCGGACATGACGAGTATGCGGCTGTCGTCGGAGGTGCGGCGCAGGCCGTCGATGTAGGCGCGCGCGCGCTCCGGGTCGTTGAAGATGAAGTGGAATTCGTCTATGACGACGCTCTGCCCCGGAAGGTGCGCGTATTTGAGCGTGTATATCTCCTGCGTGCAGCAGAGGACGGCGGCCCCGGCGTTTTTCTTGAAGTCGCCCGTTTCGAGGCCGACGTCGAAGCCCATGCCCTTGAGGTCGAGGTAACGTTCGTTCGAGAGCGCCTTTATCGGCGCGGTGAAGATGACGCGCCCTTCCGGCATGCGCGGCGTGCCGTCGCGTTCCATGAGGCCCGCCCAGATGTAGGCGACCCACGTTTTGCCGCTGCCGGTCGGCGCGGATAGTATGGCGCTCTTCCCGTCTATTGCGGCGAGCGCCTTTTCCTGCCATTTGTAAAGCATGTTAAAGCTTTATGCGGAGCACGGGCTGCGTCCAGCCGGGGATCTCTTTGCACTCGGTCTCGCCCGCGCGCTCGGCTCCCATGTGTATGTAGAACTCTTCGGAGTTCGGGTCGGAGAGTATGTTGAGCTCCTCGGCCCCCATCGTCTCGGCTATCTCGCAGGCGTGGAGGAAGAGCTTGCCGCCGAGCCCCGTGCCTATCTCCTCCGGCAGCACCCACATGTGGCGCAGCCACCAGCCGCCGTTCTTTTTTTCGAGCGCGTAGAAGCCGAGCTTTTCGCCGGTGTCGTCGTGCTCGATGAGGTATGTCGGGTTCGCCTCCACGAAGTCCTGTTTTATGGTGAGGAGTCCGCGGAAACGGCTCATCACCTCTGACGGGTAGTCCCAGTAGCCTTTCGAACGCCACGCTATGTCGGTCAGCTCTTCGGCCTCCGCCGGTTTCGCGAGACGTATTCGAACATCGTCGTCGTACATCGTTTTTGTATCTTCTCCCCCGTATGTTTCTCAATTTCCTGGTAATTGTATCACAGAGCGCGCGCTTCTTGTTAAGCGCGGCGCGAATTGCCGCCTCCGCAAAGAGACGGAAAAAGGGAGCCGCGCGGCCCCCTTTCGCAGTTATCTCTTCGCGATCTCGCGTATCGCGGCGTACAGAAGCTCGGGCAGCACGTCGAGCGAGTAGCGCAGGTGCAGCCGTTCGTCTTTTTTGTGCGGGGCCTCGCCGCTCGGGCCGAGGTTCATTATCGGGACGCCGAGCGCGCGCATTTCGGGAAGCGGCAGACCGTAGAGCTCGCCCCAGCCCGGCGTGTTTTCGGAGAGAGCCTTTACGTCGCCGTCGGAGATTTTCGCGCCCGCGTAGCTGAGATCGCAGAGGCCCGCGAAGAGCTCGACCTCCGTCATTTCGAGGCCGTATTTCTCGCGGCAGAGCTTTTCCACGGCGCGCGCCGCCTCGACTATCTTCGCGTCGCGCGGGTCGCTCGTGAAGTCCGTGCGCGGCGGCATCCACGGCGGCAGGAAGAAGCAGACGGCGTATGGCCCTTCCGCGCCTGACATGTCCGCGATGAAGTCCACGACGCGGATGCCGCGCATGCGCATGTCGCCGGGCGGCAGGTTCTTTATGAATTCGTCGAGCTCGGCGTCGAATTTCTCGCCGCGGCGTCCGCGCGCGAGCGCCTCAAGCTCGCCGAGCGTGTAGACGACGGGTTCGGCTGGGACGAAGCGCGAGCCGTCGTAGCCCATTTCCGTAAGCGCCTCGCAGGATTCGGCGAGCTGCGCCGACGTTTCGGCAAGCGCGCGGGAGGCGAGGCCCTTCATCTGGTTCATGACCTTTTCGGGCGTGTTGCCGGTCGTGAAGCAGTTGAAATATGCGTATGCCCTGTCCGGGACGGTGACGCTGTAGTTTTCGCGCAGCACCTTCATGTCGAGGCATATCCACGAGGGCTCGCAGACGCCGTGCAGCGGGTCCGCGAGATAGCGGTTTCCCTCCGCGGCGCATACGAGGCGCGAGACGGCGAGCGCCGCGGAAAATCCGTCGTAGCAGTTGCCGACGTGCGCGCCGCGCCCGCGCATGTAGAAGCTCGGCATGAGCTTGCCGAGCGTCCCGAGATAGACCATCGGCCCCACGAGGCCGGACTTGCCGGCCTCGCCCGGCTCCGTATTCAAAGCCGCAAGAAATTCGAGCCCTTCGTCCTCTATCATACGCGCTATGACGGGCAGAGCGCCGCGCATCCCGGCCGAGGAATTTTCCTCGTCGCCGACGAACGCCGCGACGACGTTGACGTCGAAGAGCGTCCTGTCCGCCGCGAACTCTTCTATAAGCGCCGCCTCGAGCGCGACGCCGCACTTCATATCCATGACGCCGCGTCCGTAGAGCGTATCTTCGTCCGCGCCGAAAATTTCGCCGAGCTTGTCGGTGTCGAAGGCGTGTTCCGCGATGTCGCCGTAGACCGTCACGTCCACGACGTCGTAGTGGCTCACCATGAGCACCGTGCGCTTCGTCGGCTTCGCCGCGTCGACGCGCGCGACGAGGGACTTCAGCGCGTGCGGCGAGCCCTCGAGCGGCGTCTCCGCCGTTATCAGATGCGCGGGGTTCTCCGCGAAGTAGGGCAGCTTTTCGAGCCTCGCGCGCAGCCACGCGCCGGGCGCGCTCTCCTCGGCGCTCTCCGTGACGCTCGGTATCGCGACGAGCTCTTTTATCATTGACAGAAGGTAGTCCCGTTTCATATTTTTATCGCCTCCGTTTACGGCAATGATATCATAAGCGCGGCGCGCGCGCAGATTTTTCTTGACAGAGCGCGGCTCCGCCGTGAAACTTATGTAGGAATCCCGAGAGGAGGCATAACGTGGCGAAACCTTTCATAAAACCGGTAATCTCGCCCGAGGAGGCGGCGGCCCTCGTAAAGCCAGGCGCGTCGCTGATGGTCGGCGGCTTCAACTACGGCGGCGCGCCCTACACTCTGATAGATGCGCTCTGCGCCGCGGGCACGCGGGAGATAAATTTAATCTGCGTGGACACGAGCTGGTACAACGACAAAGAGCCGGAGCCGGTCGGCGTCGCGCGGCTCGTCGTCAACGGGCAGCTCGGCTCGCTCGTCGCGTCGCACATCGGCCTCAACAGAAGGACGCAGGAGCTTTACACTAAGGGCGAGCTAATGGTCGAGCTGATACCGATGGGGACCTTCGTCGAGCGCATACGCGCGGGCGGCGCGGGGCTCGGCGGCGTGCTGACGCCGGTCGGAGTCGGCACGGTCTACGAAGAGGGGCGCGACACGATAGAGCTCGACGGGCGGCGCTACATCGTCGAACGCGCGCTGACCGCCGACGTCGCCTTCATAAAGGCGCACGCCGCGGACGAGGCCGGAAACCTCACCTACTTCGGCACAAACAGGAACTTCAACCCGACGATGGCGACGGCGGCGAAAATCGTCGTCGCGGAGGTCGACGAGATAAAGCCGCTCGGCGCGATAGCCCCGGACGAGGTCGTGACGCCGGGCATATTCGTCGACGCGCTCGTGATGAAAAAGGAGGGCGGCTATGCTTCCAGAACTTAGCGAAAGCGAGGCCCGCGCGCGCATAGCGCGCGTCATCGCCTCTGAGCTCGAGGACGGCGCGCTCGTCAACCTCGGCATCGGAATCCCGCAGCTCGTGCCGCACTACCTGCCCAAGGACGTGCGCGTCATACTGCAGACGGAAAACGGCGTGATAAACGCGGGGCCGTCCGCGGACAAAAACGACCTGCGCGTCATAGACGCGGGCGGCGCGCCCGTGCGCGTGCTGCCGGGCGGCGCGCTCGTCTCCGCCGAGCTGAGCTTCGCGATAATGCGCGGCGGCCACGTCGACGTCACGGTGCTCGGCGCGCTCGAGGTGGACGGCGATGGCAGCATCGCGAACTGGATGATCCCGCAGCTGCGCGTCCCCGGAATGGGCGGCGCGATGGACATCGTCGCGGGCGCGAAGAAGGTCTACGCCGCGACGCGCCACTTCGACAAAAACGGCAAATGCAAGCTCGTGAAGAAATGCTCGCTCCCGCTCACAGGCCGCGGAGCAGTAGACGTAATCGTGACGGAATACTGCGTCGTGCGCAACACCTACGGACGCATGGCGCTCACCGACATCGCGGAGGACGTGAGCATCAAAGAGCTTCTCGACAAAACTAAGATGCGCCTCGACGTAAGCGCCGGACTCGTGCGGCGGAGGTTTTGAGATGGATAGAACGGGTACAATAGACACATCCATAGGAGAAAGCCGAGAGCAGCCTAAAAAAGCTCCAAGCGGACGCCGGAGGCGTACGATTGCGGAACTGTTTCAAAATTATGTCGGAGAGTACAGTCCGTCAGAAATCGAGTGGGGAGAGCCGCGCGGACGCGAAATATGGTAACGGAATAACAAATACGCTTCATCGATAAGCACAACGTTATAAGCAAAACTGCACTCTTCGTCACTCCGCGCCTGACACGGAGTCCAGCGTTTTTGAGTTCTCATGCGTTACGGTGTTGAAAGCCGCTAGATGCCGCGTCGGAGCGCGGCATGACGAGAATGACGTATTGCTTGCTAAGTTTAGTCACTATATAGTCACTTAACTACACAACAAAAACTATGTCATGCCAGCAATGCTTCTGCGCCCGATGGTGCGGGGCGGGCCCGCTGGCATCTCCGTCGCTTATCGTTAGAGGCAGAAACGAAGCGTATAAGGCACTATCTCGTCTCTAGCGTTCTAGGATGGAGGCTCCCGTGCAGGAACATCACGGGACAGGTTCTGACCAGAAAATTGTCAGAGCGACATAATGTTTTGTTGTTTAGTTAATTGACTATAAACAAACAAATTACAGCGTACTCACAAAAATACCGCTTCATCGAGCGCGCGCCGAAAGAGATCCTCGACGCGGCACTTGAAGCGGTATTCTCTGAAATCGAAATTTTCTGCGCCGACTGAAATTCCGCCTACAGCCTGAACGACTCCTCGCGCGCGCGTATCAGCCGCAGATATAATTCGTTGACCGGCGCGGCGAAGCCGTGCTCGCGCGCTATCGAGGCGACCGTCTCGGCAAACGCGTCCACCTCCGTAACGCGGCGCGCGTCCACGTCCTGGAGCATCGAGGTCTTGCCGTTCGGCGAGAGCATGTCCATAGTGCGGAAAATCTCGTCTATCTCAGCCTCGCCGAGCTCGACGCCCGCCGCCGCGCGCGCTGCGGCCGCGGCCTCCTCCATCGCCGAGCGCATCAGCGAGCGCGCCTCCTTCGAGCGCTGCATCAGGCCGTAGTTGAAGCCGAGCACGGACGAGGTCTGGTTCAGCCCGCAGTTCATCATGAATTTCTTCCACAGGCTCTTTATCATATCCTCCGGGATTTCGTACTCTATTCGCGAGCGTTTGAAAAATTCCTCGACGGCGAGCACGTTCTCCGACAGCTTCCCCGGCTCGTTGTGCGCGTCGCCGAAGACTATCCAGCCCTCGTTGCCGCAGACCGTCTCCGAGCCGCGGCGCGTAGCGTCGAGCTTTATCGCGTAGGAATAGACGACCTTCTCCGCGCCGAAGCGCTCCGCGAGCCGCTTCTCGCTCGTCACGCCGTTGAGCGGCGAGATTATCACCGTCTCCGGCCCGACGAAGGCCGAGGCCTGCTCCATAGCCTCCGCAAGCTGCCCGTTCTTCACCGAGACGAAGAGCAGCCCCGCGGGCGTCCCCTCCTGCGGCTCAGCCACGTCGAACATGTAGCGCCTGCCGTTGTAAATAATCCCGCCGGCCCGCAGCCGCGCCGCGCGTTCCCCCGCGGCAATCACGCGTATACGGCACTCCGGGAAATTATCCGCGACGCTCGTAAGATAAGCCGCGCCGACGGCCCCGAGGCCGATCAGCGCGACGTCCGTAATCGCCTTTGCCACCTCAAATATCGCCCTTTCTCTGCTTTTCCTACAAATTCCGCGCGTCTCTTAAACGTGCGGAGCGAATTTCCCGCGCGCCGAACCGTTTCCGTCCGGGACGCGGGACTATCCCCTTTCAACAGCGCGGCTTATCGCGAATATCTCTTCTTTCGCGCGTATCATCTGGAGGAACATCGAGTTTACCGGCGACGCTATGCCGTGCTTTTTCGCAAGCGCGACGACGGTGCCCGCGAAGGCGTCTACCTCAGTCATACGCCCCGCCTCGATGTCCTGGAACATCGACGTTTTACCGCTGGGCGCCACCGTGTTCAGCAGCGCGCGGTAGCATTCGTACATCTCGGCGTCGCCGAGCGGCACTCCTTCGGCGCGTGCTACGGCCGCCGCCTCTTCCATGCTAGCCTTGACCAGGCCGCCAGCGGTGCGCGAACGGTTCATCATTCCGTACGTAAAGCCGAGCGCCGCGGAGACCTGATTAACGCCGCAGTTCATCATAAACTTACGCCACAGGCTCTTGAGCATGTCCGCGGGGATCTCGTAGTTTATGCCCGCGCGGCGGAAGAAGTCTTCGACCGCCTCGACGTTCTCAGAATAATGTCCGGGAACGTTGGCCGCGTCTCCGAAGGTTATGCGCTCAGCCCCTTTCGAGACGAAGCCGTCTCCGGAGCGTTCGGCGTCTATCATTGCGTAGGAATAGAGCACTTTTTCCTCGCCGAACCGCTCTCCGAGTATCTTCTCGCTCGACACTCCGTTAAGCGGCGCTATTATCACGGTATCGGGGCCGACGAACTTCGCCGCGTCGCTTATCGCATCCCCGAGCTGAGTATTCTTGACCGATATAAACAGCAGCTCCGCCGGGGCGTCGTCGGCCCCTGCGAGCGTGACGGCGTACTTCCTGCCGTTATGAGTAAGCCCGTTCTCCGCGTACCGGCGCGCCCGTTCGCCGTAGGCGACCGCCCGCGCGGCCTCCGGCGAAATATTGTCGCACACCTTAGCAAAAAACGCCGAGCCGACGGCCCCGAGCCCGGCGAATACAACTTTGTCTATCCTTTTCATCTGCACCCTCCTAACCTGTTTTATGCTGCGGTTTCGTTACTTTCGTTTCTTTAATTATATAACATTTGCCAATCGAGAGGTTCTGGAGGACGACTGGTGTATAATCCCAATGAATACAAACGCAGTATGCGCATGATTGGAGGTACAGGCAATGGGAATCGTTGCGGGTATTATGGTGCCGCATCCGCCGCTTATCGTGCCGGCGGTGGGGCGCGGCGGGGAGCGCGGGATTGCGGCGACGGTTGGCGCTTACGAGCGGGCGGCGGCTTTCGTCATGAGTTTCGCACCGGAGACTCTGATCGTCGTCTCGCCGCACACGGCGATGTACGCTGATTATTTCCACGTTTCGCCGGGTGCTGGAGCGTCTGGTAATTTCGCGCAGTTCGGCGCGCCGCAGGAGGCTTTTGAGGTGTCCTATGACGCGGAGTTCGTGCGCGCGCTCGAGGGGGCGGCGCATGATATCGGCTTTCCGGCGGGGACGCTAGGCGAGCGCGACAAGCGGCTCGACCACGGCGTGATGGTGCCGCTTTATTTCCTTTCGCGCGCGACGGACAAGCTGCCAGCGGTCGTGCGCGTCGGGCTCTCGGGCCTGCCGCTTGCGGAGCATTATAAATTCGGGCGGCTCATCGCAGAAACGGCGGAGCGGCTCGGACGGCGCGCAGTCGTCGTCGCGAGCGGAGACCTGTCGCACAAGCTCAAGGCCGACGGCCCTTACGGCTTCTCGCCCGACGGGCCGGTCTACGACGAGCGCATTATGGACGTTATGGGGCGCGCGGCCTTCGGCGAGCTTTTCGACTTCTCGGAGGATTTATGCGAGAGCGCCGCGGAGTGCGGACACCGTTCTTTCGTCATAATGGCTGGAGCTTTCGACGGACGCTCCGTGCGCGCGACGAGACTGTCCTATGAAGGGCCGTTCGGCGTCGGTTACGGCGTCTGTACCTTCGAGGGCGGCGGGCGCGACGATTCGCGCCGTTTTCTTGAAATTTACGAAGATAAGGAGAGGGCGCGCCTCGCCGCTATAAGAGCCGCCGAGGACGAATACGTGCGCCTCGCGCGCGCATCCGTCGAGCATTACGTGCGCACGGGCCGCCGCCTTGAAATGCCGGACGGCCTGCCCGGCGATATGACGCGCCGCCGCGCCGGGGTATTCGTCTCGCTCCACGAGGACGGGCGGCTGCGCGGCTGCATCGGCACGATAGCGCCCGTCACGCCCTGCGTCGCGCGGGAAATCATCGACAACGGCGTCAGCGCCTCGTCGCGCGACCCGCGATTCAATCCGGTCGAGCCGGAGGAGCTGGACAAACTCGTCTACAGCGTGGACGTGCTCGAGCCGCCGGAGAAGATAAGCTCGCCGTCGCAGCTCGACGTGAAAAAGTACGGCGTCATCGTAACGCGGGGATACAAGCGCGGGCTGCTGCTGCCGAACTTGGACGGCGTGAACAGCGTGGACGAGCAGATAGCGATAGCGAAACAGAAGGCCGGCATCGCGCAGCGCGAGGAGGTCGAGCTCGAACGTTTCGAGGTGACGCGCCATTTCTAGCGTAGTCTGCCCCGTCTGCTTCCATCATTGCCGCCTCGAGGAAGGAAAGGCCGGCCTCTGCCGCGCGCGGAAGAACGCCGGAGGCCGCGTCGTGAGCCTCAATTACGGGCGCGTGACCTCCGCGGCGCTCGACCCGATAGAGAAGAAACCGCTCGCGCGCTTTTACCCCGGCTCGATGATTCTCTTGGTGGGCAGCTTCGGCTGCAACCTGAACTGCCCTTTCTGCCAGAATTACGAAATCGCGGGTGCGGGCGAGGACTTCCCGGCGGAGAGCGTAACGCCGCGCCGCCTTGCGGAGCTTGCCGAAGGGCTCAAAACGCGCGGCAACATCGGCCTCGCCTACACCTACAACGAGCCGCTCGTCGGCTGGGAGTTCGTGCGCGACTGCGCCATCGAGATACGCGCGCGCGGCATGAAGAACGTCCTCGTCACGAACGGGACGGCGGAGCCGGAGATTCAGCGCGAGCTGCTGCCGCTTATCGACGCATACAACATCGACCTCAAGGGCTTCACAGGAGAATGGTACCGAAAGCTCGGCGGAGACCTCGAAACGGTGAAGCGGTTCATCGCCGCGGCCGCCGGCGCGGCGCACGTGGAGCTGACGACGCTGATAGTCCCCGGCGAAAACGACGGCGAGGACGAAATGCGCGCGCTTTCGTCGTGGATCGCATCGCTCGACGGGGGGATTCCGCTGCACGTCACGCGCTTCTTCCCGCGGCGGCTCATGACCGGCAGGCCGCCGACGCCTAAGGATACGCTCTTCCGCCTCGCGGAAATCGCGCGCGAGAAGCTCGAAACTGTAATAGTGGGGAACGTGTAGAAAATATAAAAACGCGGCGCAAGTCAGTACGCCGCGTTTTTTGAGGAATGCAGGCCCTTCGCCTTGAGCTCTGCTTTTATGGCGCGGCGGGGTCGTG
>UQVV01000055.1 GCA_900544635.1 uncultured Cloacibacillus sp.
ACTTTGGAACATTCGACGCAGGCGCGCCCGTCGCGCACGCACCAGTCGTATATTTCCGGCCCCGCAGACGAGTAGAAATTGCCGGCGAGCAGATTTTCTATTATCGCGTCGTGCGAGAGTTCCGGCGCGCGCACCGTCACCCAGCCGCCGCATGAGTCGTCGAACATCCCTTCGTTGTGGTTGTCGTCCGTCGCAGTGCCCCAGACGCGGCGTCCTGCGCGCAGCATCACGTCCCAGTGCACAGTATCAAAGCCGGTGCCGCTTTCGTTTTCCGTGTCGTAGTTGAAAATCTCAAGCGCAAATACTCCCTCTTCGCCCGCGAACTCGTACTCCGAGACGCGCGACCAGACGGGATGGTTGTACATCGCGATGAAGCCCATGCCGTGCATGCGCTCCACCATGTCGCGCAGCACCGCCGCGCCGTTCCACTCCTTGAAGTAGACGCGCTGCGGCAGGATCTCGAGATGCTCGGGCAGCGGCTCGCGCGCTTCGCGCACCATGCGCGAGGTGCCGAGCAGCGCGTTGACGTGGTGGACCTTGACGCGCTTCTTGAGGCCGAAGTCTTTGTAGAGCACCGCGGAGGCTTCGTAGCCCGGTATTATGATGAAGTCGTCGCCGTCGAAGTCGGTGCGGTAGTCGCTGTAGCGGTCGTGGTCGGTGAAGGCGAGGAAGCTGTAGCCGTGGTCTCGGAACATACGCACCGACTCGGCGGGCGTCAGATGCCCGTCGGAGTTCGTCGTGTGGCTGTGCAGGTTGCCCTTGTACCAGTTCCCGCGCTCGGAGAAGCCGCGTATGTCTTCCATGGCGTTACAGCCTTATGCAGTTCCTGTCCATTATCGTGATGTGGACTGTGTCGCCGTTCGCGAAGAGCGCCCGGCTGCGGAAGAGCGTGTCGGAGAGTATCTCCTGCCCGTTCGCGAGTATGCGGTAGCGCAGGACGTTGCCGCGCGGCGTCTGGTCTATTATCTTTCCGTCGAACTGGTATGCCCCGTCGACGGGCGCGTAGTCCTGCGATAGCTCGACGGTCTCGGGGCGGACGGCGACTTCGTTCGAGGCGGAGTAGGCTTTCCCCGTCAGCTCGGAGAAGGCGCGGTCGGACAAGATGTTGTAGTTGCCTATGAAGCTCGCGGCGAAGGTGCTCGCGGGGCGCGTGTACATCTCTATTGGGCTGCCGGACTGCTCTATGCGTCCCGCGTTGAAGAGGTGGATGACGTCGGACATGACCATCGCCTCGTCCTGGTCGTGCGTGACGAACACGGTCGTTATGCCCATGTCGCGCTGTATGCGGCGGATTTCTTTTTGCAGCGACTTGCGTAGCTTCGCGTCTATCGCGGAGAGCGGCTCGTCGAGGAGGAGCACTTTCGGCTCCGTCACTATCGAGCGCGCGAGCGCGACGCGCTGCTGCTGTCCGCCGGAGAGCTCGGAAGGCATCGCCTTCTCGCGGCCTTCGAGCGCGACCATCTCGACCGCGCGTTTGACCTTCGCGGCTATCTCGTCCTGCGGCGTCTTCTTCATGCGCAGGCCGAAGGCTATGTTGTCGAATACGTTCATGTTCGGGAAGAGGCTGTACTGCTGGAAGACCATGCCTATCTCGCGCTTGCTCGGCTCGGTGTAGGTGATGTCTTTGCCGTCGAGGAATATTTTTCCTCCGCTGACGTCTTCAAGACCGGAGAGGCAGCGCAGCAGAGTGCTCTTGCCGCAGCCCGACGGCCCAAGAAGCGTGACGAAGTCGCCGCGTTCTATATCAAGGTCTATCCCCTTCAGGACCATGTTGTCTCCGAATTTTTTGACTACGTTCTCAAATTTTATATAACTCATTACCTTTTAACCTCCCCGGCGGAAGCCTCCGCCTTTGACTTGAAACAGAACACCGCCGCGGAAATCAGCAGCGTGACCACAAAGAGCACCATTATCACCGCGCTCGTGAGCTGGCCGGAGATAAACATCTTTTTCAGAAGATACATCTGCGCCGTCGAGTAGTAGCTTCCGCCTATCGTGTTGACGATGACGAAGTCGCCGAAAATCAGCGCTATCGAGAGCATCGAAGCGATTACGACGCCGGAGAGCATGCAGGGGACGATTATCCTGAAGAACGCATAGAACTTGTCCGCGCCGAGCATCTCCGCCGCCTCGACGAGACGCAGCGCGTCGACGCTGATGAGGCTGTTCTTTATCCCCTGATACATGTACGGAAGTATGACTACGCAGTAGGTGAGCACGAGCATCACTATGCGGTTCGAGAAAGGCCACGGCGCGCCCGCGTAGAGAGAGAGGACGCTGACTGGAAGTATGACGCCCTGAATCGCGTAGGGAATCGTGCATATTATCTGCAGATATTTGTCGAGCGCGGGCATGTAGAGCACGACCGCGTACATCGCGAGCAGCAGGACGACCGCCGTAATGAACACCGGGATGAACGATATCACGACGGTGCGCGCGAGCGAAGCCCAGAATATCGGGTCCGCGAAGATCTCCGCGTAGTAGCGCAGCGTGAAGCCGCTCGGGAGTATGTCCATCCACTCCGTGAAGAGCGAATATATCAGCGTCAGCGCGAGTGGAAGCAGAAGGTAGGCGATTATGAGCGCTATTACGAATTTGCCGCCGGATTTGGATTTCATGCCCTTCACCTCACTTCGCCTTCTTCGTCCTCATTTTGAGGATTTTGTCGTTTATAGCTATCGTCGCCGTCATGAGCAGCATCAGCACGACCGCGAGCGCGGAGCCGAACTCGCGCCGCTGCACGACGTCGCCGACGAACTGTTCCGTTATCTTTATCGGCAGCAGCGCGAAGTTGTTCTGCATAAGCGCGTAGGCCGTGGCGTAGGCGGCGACGGCGTTCGCGAAGAGCACGCTGAAGGTGCCGAGTATGCTCGGCAGCAGGTTCGGCAGCCCCACCTTGAGCCAGTAGACCGTCTCGCTGCCGCCGAGGAGCGCGACCGCCTCGCGCCATTCCTTCCTGAGGCCGTCGAAGGCCGGAATCAGCAGCAGCGTCGCGAGCGGAATCTGGAAATAGATGTAGCAGAGCAGCAGCCCCCAGATGCTGTAGATATTGAACGAAGCGAGCGCTTCTATGCCGTGGTGCTTGCCGAGCATTACGAGCACGCCGACGTTGCCGAGCAGGATGATGTAGGAAAACGCCAGCGGGATGCCGGAGAAGTTAGAAGTCATGTTGAGCACGCTGAGGAAAATGTTGCGCAGGCCGTTGCCGGCAGATTTGTAGGCCTTTGCGCCCCAGAAGGCGACCGCGAGGCCGATTATCGAAGAGAGTACCGACACCCAGAGGCTGTTGACGAGCGCCGTGCGGTAAAGCCGCTTCGTGAAGATGTCCGTATAGTGCGCAAGCGTGAATCCGCCGCCGCCTTCCGCGCTGAAGCTGCGCATTATCGTCGCGGCCACCGGCATCAGCTCGAAGAGCAGGACGATGAGCGCGAACGGAATCAGCGCGGCGAGATAAAGTCGTTTGGTATTCTTCAAAAGGATGTCTCCTATCGTTACGAGAAAAACGGAGCCCGCGAAGTAGCAGCGGGCCCCGTATGTCATCGCCCTACTTCGCGTAGGCCATTACCTCTTCCTGCCATTTCGTGCCGAGGGTCTTTGCAGCTTCTTCCCAGGCCGCGAAGTCCTGTATCGGGCGCGCTTTCGCGTACTGCTCCTGCGGCAGCATCTTCGCCTTTACGTCGTCGGGGAGGACGACGCTCGAACGTATCGGCGTCGCGTAGCCGCGGGCGAGGTTTATCTGCCCCGCGTCGCTCAGTATGTACTCGCGGGCGAAGGCCGCGGCGTGCGGGCGCTTCGTGTATGCGTTGATAATCGTCGCGTATCCGCTCTGCACCGAGCCGTCGGCGGGGATGCAGACGTCGTACTCGGCGTCGGGGTTGTTCGCCTTAAACTGGTCGCGGTAGCCGAGCGCGTTGTAGTCCCACACGAAGTAGCAGGCTATCTCGCCCTTCTCGAGGCGCGCGACGTTCGGCTCGCCGCGGTCGATGCGTCCCTGCTCCGCGAGCTTGCGGAAGAAGTCGAAGCCGGGCTGGAGGTTCGTCTCGGATCCGCCGTTCGCAATCGCTGCCGCGAGCAGCGCGTTCTGCGCCTGCGTCGCCTGCGCGACGTTGCCCGGCGTCACCATGTAGTCGCCCTCGAGGATGTCCGCGAACGACTTCGGCGGGTTCGGGACGAGCTTTCTGTTCGTGATTATCGCAATCGTGCCGTAGTAGCCTATGATCCAGTCGCCGTCGTCATCCTTCGCCCAGGCCGGGATTTCATCCCAGTAGCTCGTCTTGTAGGGAAGCGTCAGCCCCTTGCTCTCGGCGAGCGGCCCGAAGGACTGCCCCACGTCGCCGATGTCCTTCGTCGCGTTGTCCTTCTCGGCCTCGAAAATCGCGAGCTCCTCGGCCGAGGTCATGTCGACGTCGGTGTGCTCTATTCCGTATTTATCCTTCAGGTCGGTCCACGTCTGCACCCAGTTCGCCCACGAGTCTGGCATTCCGACGGAATCGACGCGCCCCTCTTCCTTCGCTTTCGCGAGAAGCTGCTCGACCGTCAGCGAATTGAGGTCGGCTTTGCCCGCGACCTCCGCGCCTTCCTTGCTTCCGCCGCCCATCATCGTAAACGCGGCCGCCGCTATCACTACGACTATCGCGGCAATCATCAAAACTTTCTTGTTCAAACCCAATCTCCTCCAATGTTTTATACTTCGCTCATTCAAAGCGGTTTCATTATAGGAATATTAGGTAAAGGCAAGCTTTTGCCAAAGTAACGGAAGCGCAACGGCAAGGCAAAAACCGTTTAGGGTTTTCGGAGCAGGATAAAAATTTGGAGAGCCGCGCCGCGGCGCATGAAATTTACACGGCGGCGCAAAGTTACGAAACGGGCCGCCCCTGTGCGGACGGCCCGTGATTTTATGCTATGTGCTTAACGACGGCGCATTCGGATAAGCGCGCGAGGCGTTCGGCGATTTGCGCGGCCGTGGGCGCTTTGCCTAGGCCGCCGTAGGTGCAGCGCAGCTCGGGCGGGAGCTTCGTGCCGACGTCGTACATTGCGGCTATCGTCTCGTCGAGGGGGATGACCTTGTCGTAGCCCGCGAGCGCCATGTTGGCGCAGGAGAGGGCGTTCGAGCCGCCCATGACGTTTTTGCCGAGGCAGGGCACTTCGACGCGGTTCGCTACGGGGTCGCAGGCGAGGCCGGTGATGTTCTGGAGCGCCATCGAGGCGGCGTCAACGCATTGACGCGCGCTCCCGCCAGCGAGCTGGACGAGCGCCGCGGCCGCCATGCCGGAGCCCGCGCCGCACTCGACCTGGCAGCCGCCGACCTCGGCGGCGAAGGTCGCGCCATCGGCGATGAAGATTCCGACGAGCCCCGCCGCGAGCATCGCGCGCGTGATTTCCGCGCGGCCCATGCCGAGCGCGCGCGCCGCGCCTATCACGGAGCCGGGCAGGCAGCCGCAGGAGCCCGCGGTCGGCGCGGCGACTATCACGCCCATCGAGCTTTTCGTCTCCATTATCGCCGTTATCGACTTTATCATCGAGTTGAGCACGTCGCATGGCAGCAGCGCGCCTCGTCCGCGCGCGGCATCAATCATATAGGCCTGCGGGCCGAGTATGCGGTCGGCGTAGTCCGTGCCCGCGAGGCCGCCGTCGAGCGCGCGCTCCATGATTTCGACGAGCGCGGACATTTTATCGAAAACATCTTCGCGCGAGGTGCCGCCGCGCGCGGCTTCGTATTCCGCGGCGAGCTCCCACATTTCGAGATTTTTGCCCTCGTTCCACGCGAGCATCTCTTCCGCACTGGAGAACGGCACGGACACGCCCGCGCGCGAGAGCGTCGGAAGCACGGGGTCGAGGAAAATCACGTCCGAAGCCCCGGCCCTTTCGAGCGCGGCACGGATGGACGCCTCGTCGGGCTTTTCGCGGAATTTCGCGGAGAGCAGCGCTTTGCCGCCGAGTTCCTCCACGCTCATGAAATCTGGCGCGGGGACGAAGCCGACGGAGGCCGCCGCGTTTTGCTCCGCAAAGAGCGCGAGCAGCTCGTAGAAATCGCCGCGTATCGAAACGGGGAAATCCTCAAAGCGCGTCATCTCTATCATGCCGCCGCCGGTCGATATCGCCTCCCAGCGGCGCGCCGTCCCGCCGCGCGTCTCCGCCGTTATGCGGTAGGTGTTCGGATGCTCCGCGCCGTAGTCGTACTCGCGGAATTGCAGCTCGAGCCCCGCGGCCTTCGCGTTGTCCCAATATTTATCGACGCCCTCCGCCGTCAGCGGCGTGCCGAGAAATCCGCAGACGAGCCCCAAGTCCGTGCCCTGCCCCTCGTGTACGACCGCGAGCGAGCCGTTCACGTCGAAATCCACGACCGCGCGCGCGGGCGTCGCGCCGAGCGACATGCGCACGATCTCCGCGATGCGCGCCGAGGCCGCCGTGTGCGAGCTCGACGGCCCGCGCATCACGGGGCCTATAACGTCGTTGAAAATGCTTGCCGGAGTTTTATTCATCGTCTTTTCCCTCGCTTTCGGCATCTTCGCCGCGCTCCGTCTCCGCCGCCGCGGCCTGCACATATTCCAGGAATTTTTCCGCGGCGCGCGAGAACACCTGGTATTTCTTCCACGCGAGGACGAGCCCCGCCGTCACGCGCGGCTCGAGCGGACGGAAGCAGAGGCCGCCGTTCGCGTAGAGGCCGCCGACGCCCTCAATCGTCAGCACCGCGCCTATTCCCTCCTCGGCCATCAGCGCGGCGTTGAATACAAGATTGTAGGTCGCCACGATGTTCAGCTCGCGGAAGTCGCGGCCGAGCCAGCCCGACATCTCGTTGTTGTCGAGCATCTGGCGCGAGCATATCAGCGGCACGCCCTCCAAATCCGAGGGCCGCACGACGTCCTTCGCGGCGAGCGGGCAGTCGCCGCGCATCAGGAAGCCCCACTCGTCCTCCCGCGGCAGCGTCAGATAATTGTATTTATCGAGGTTCACCTGCCCGACGAAGAGCGCGAAATCTATCAGCCCCTTGTCGAGCCGTTCGGCGACCGCCTCCTCGTGTCCGCTGAAAAGGTGAAAGCGCACGCCGGGGTAATCGCCGCCCATGCGCTTCATCTCGCGCAGAAGGAAGCGTATCCTGTCCGTCTCCGTCTCTGCGCAGCCGATGAAGACGTCGCCGCTCACCGCCTCGCCCGCCGCCGTTATCTCGCTCTCCGTCTTGTCGAGCAGCGCCGTGATTTCCTCGGCGCGCTTGCGCAGCAGCATCCCCTCCTCGGTCAGCGTAATCTTGCGGCTGCCGCGGACGAAGAGCCTGCGGCCGAGCTCGTCCTCAAGCTCCTTAATCTGGCGCGAAAGCGTCGGCTGCGTTATATGCAGATACTCCGCCGCTCGCGATATGCTCTCCTCGCGCGCGATGGCGAGGAAATACTGAAGCACACGAAGCTCCATACGGCCACCTCCGGCTCTATTATATACCTCAAAGGCATAGATTGGCCTTTGAATTAAGCATTTGATATAGCCGTTTCGCTTCCATATAATGCGCTTAAAGGATGTGAGGCGATGAAAAATCCTGAAAAGAGCGGCGAAGCCGCGGATGAGCGCAATCTTCGCGACGCGGGATGCTGCGATGAATTCATTCGCGAATTCACGGAGCTCGGACGCGGCGGCAGAGAGGCGGAACAGCGGCGGATGCTCGCGAAGCGCAGGGCGGAGCTGCTCGACGAGCTGCACGAGAGCCAGAGGCGCATCGACTGCCTCGACTATCTGATTTACATGCGGCGCAGGGGCGGCGCGTAATTTTCACGGAAGAAGCAAAGATTTACAAAAACACCATAAAACAGGAGGACGAACGATGAAAAAAGGATTTACGGCGAAATTCAAGGCGGCGGCGATTTTCTGCGCCGCGCTGCTCACGGCGGGGACGGCTTACGCCGCGGAGACCGAGGAATGGGACAAGACCTTCCCGAAGAGCGGCAAGGTCGAGCACAGCAAGGTGACTTTCCGCAACCGCTACGGCATCACGCTGAAGGCCGATCTCTACAAGCCCAAGGGCGCGCAGGGCCGGCTCGCGGCGATCGCGGTCTGCGGCCCCTTCGGCGCGGTGAAGGAGCAGGCAGCGGGGCTTTACGCGCAGACGATGGCGGAGCGCGGATTCCTTACGATAGCCTTCGACCCGTCGTTCACGGGCGAGAGCGGCGGCGAGCCGCGCTACATGGCCTCGCCGGACATCAACACGGAGGACTTCATGGCGGCGGTGGACTATCTCTCCGTGCGCGACGACGTGGACCCCGATAAGATAGGAATCATAGGCATCTGCGGCTGGGGCGGCATGGCGCTCAACGCCGCGGCGCTCGACACGCGCGTGAAGGCGGCGCTCGCCTCGACGATGTACGACATGGCGCGCGTCAACGCGAACGGCTACTTCGACGCCGAGGACAGCGCCGACGCCCGCTATGCGAAGAAGCAGGCGATGAACGCCCAGCGCATCGAGGACTACAGGAGCGGAACGTACAAGCTCGCGGGCGGCCTGCCCGACAAGCTGCCCGAGGACGCGCCGCAGTTCGTCAAGGACTACTACGCCTATTACAAGACGGAGCGCGGTTATCATCCGCGTTCGCTGAACTCCAACGGCGGCTGGAACGTCACGGGCTGCGAGTCGTTCCTCAACCAGCCGATACTGCGCTACAGCAACGAAATCCGCAGCGCCGTCCTCGTCATGCACGGCGAGAAGGCCCACTCCTGCTACTTCAGCCGCGACGCCTACGCCGCGATGATAAAGGACAACCCATACGCGGACAACAAAGAGCTGCTCATCATCCCAGGCGCGTCGCACACCGACCTCTACGACAACCTCGACGTGATACCGTTCGACAAGATTACGGAGTTCTTTACGAAGTATCTGGATAAGTAAAAATTACGGAAGCGGCGGCAAAGAACGGCCAGGGCGCACGGCGCGGGCCGTTCTTTACTTGTATATTCATGCGGCTGAAATTGCCGGCGCGGCACAGCCTCGGCAGGCACGGCAAAGCCGCCGCCGCTCCGCGGATTTCGCGGGAACGGCGGCGGCTTTCATGTTTCATCGGAAGCTTTCTTCCGCGCTTATCCTTTCAGGATCTTCATAAACTCCTCGCCCGTTATCGTCTCTTTTTCGTAGAGGTACTGCGCGAGCTCGTCGAGCTTGGCGCGGCGCTCCGACAGTATTTTCAGCGCTTTGTCGTGCTGTGTCTTGACTATCTCGGAGACCTGGCGGTCTATCTCGGTCTGGGTCTCGGGCGAGCACTGCGCGTAGCTTTCGCCGCCGAGGTAGCGCGCGCCTTCGGTTTCGAGCGCGACCATGCCGAAGCTGTCGCTCATGCCGTAGCGCGCGACCATCGCGCGCGCGAGCTTCGTCGCCTGCTCTATGTCGTTGGCCGCTCCCGTGGACATCGTGCCGAAGGCCGTCTCCTCCGCCGCGCGTCCGCCCGTCAGCGTCGCGATTTTGTTTTCGAGCTCCTCGCGCGTGACGATGTAGCGGTCCGCCTCCTCGACCTGCATCGTGTAGCCGAGCGCGCCCGAGGTGCGCGGGATTATCGTTATCTTTTCGACGGGGGCGGAGCCGCTCTGTTCCGCGGCTACTATCGCGTGGCCTATTTCATGATAGGCGACGGTGCGGCGCTCGCTCTCGGTCAGTATCGCGTTTTTCTTCTGGTAGCCCGCGATTACCACTTCGATGCTCTCCTCCATATCGG
>UQVV01000056.1 GCA_900544635.1 uncultured Cloacibacillus sp.
ATGAGACGCTCGGACGCCGCCGCGCGATAATGGAAGCGGCCTGCAAAGACCTCGGCCTCGAATTCATCTTCGAGACGGCCCCCGACCCGACGAGCGACGTCGGCGTAGCTGGCGCGCAGCAGTTCGTCCTTGAAAAGACCCCGGCTTGGCTCGACAAGTACGGAAAGGAAACCGCTTTCTTCTGCACCAACGACGCCCAGACCGAACCGCTCCTCAAGCAGATAGCGAAGTACGGCGGAATCTTCGTCGAACCCGACCTTCCGTCGCCGCTCATGGGCTATCCAGGAGCGCTCGGCATCGACCTTTCGGCTGAAGCCGGAGACTTCCCGGCGATAATGAAGAAGGTCGAACAGGCCGTCATCGACGCCGGCGGAAAGGGCAGAATGGGAACGTGGAGCTACTCCTTCGGATGGAGCACGGTCTGCGCCCTCGCCGAGTACGGCAAGCGCATCACCGAAGGCGAAGCGAAGCTTTACCGTCTGAAGGACCTCTGGGCCTGCTACGACAAGTACACGCCCGGCGCGCAGTGGATGGGCTCCGAGTACCTCGACATGGCGACGCAGGTCAAGATGCGCAACTTCCTGCTCGTCTACCAGGATACCTATATCTTCGGCAAGGGCTACATGGACATTACGAAAGTCCAGGTTCCCGAGAAATTTATGACGATAAAGTAAGCGCTGTAAACAGAGCCGCGTAATTTAAATCTTTCCGGCGTCCGCGCCGGAAAGATTTTTTATGATTAAAGCGCCTCGGCGTATCCTCCTTGTTATCTTGTCGTTTATCAACAAATCAACTATTATAAGTTCAGTTTTATGCGCAAAGAGTTTAACGTAACAAAGCCATAAAATTTATCAGTATCAGCAACGAGGTGAAGTGTATGGACACAGGAGTCCCTCTATTGAAGATGGAGAACATCGGCAAAGAATACTTCGGCAACCGCGTTCTCCAGGACGTTAGCTTTTCGCTGCAGCCGGGGGAAATAATGGGGCTGGTCGGAGAAAACGGAGCCGGCAAGTCGACGCTGATGAATATACTTTTCGGGATGCCCGTCATCGCCGAAACGGGCGGCTATGAAGGGAAGATAAAAATCGACGGCGAGGAGGTCCATTTCAAGGACCCGCTCGACGCCCTCCAGGCCGGAATAGGAATGGTGCACCAGGAGTTCTCGCTCATACCGGGCTTCAGCGCGACCGAGAACATCCTGCTCAACAGAGAATCGACTAAGTACAATTTCACCGTCGAGGTCTTCGGCGACAGGCTCAAGACTCTCGACAGGGCGGACATGCGCGCGAGGGCGGAGAAGGCCATCAGGACGCTCGGCGTCGACCTCAAGGCCGACACGCTGATAAGCGAGATGCCGGTTGGCCATAAGCAGTTTACGGAAATAGCGCGCGAGATAGACAGGAGCAAGACAAGGCTGCTCGTCCTCGACGAGCCGACCGCGGTCCTCGCCGAGAGCGAGGCGACAGTCCTCATCGCGGCGCTGCGCAAGCTCTCGGAGCAGGGCATCGCGATAATCTTCATCTCCCACCGCCTCCAGGAAATAATCGACCTGTGCGACAAGCTGATAGTGCTGCGCGACGGGCGCGTCATCCAGGAGGCAAAAACCTCCGAAACGAACGTGCGCCAGATAGCCGCGTGGATGGTCGACCGCAAAGGCGACGGCGGAGTCCAGACGGAAGAGCGCAAGGAAGAGCACCAGAAGGAAATCGGCGAGGTCGTCCTCAAGACCGAGCACCTCTGGGTCGACATGCCCGGAGAGACGGTCCGCGACGTTTCGATAGAGGTGCGCCGCGGCGAGATACTCGGCTTCGGCGGACTGGCGGGACAGGGCAAGGTCGGCATCTCGAACGGCATCATGGGCCTCTACGCCGCGGGCGGCAAGGTATGGCTGCGCGGCAAGGAGATAAAGCTCAACGACCCCGACGCGTCGCTGCGCGAGGGCATGGCCTTCGTCTCTGAGGACCGCCGCGGCGTCGGCCTGCTTCTCGAAGAAGGCATCGACTGGAACATCACCTTCACCGCGATGCAGGTGCAGGAGAAGTTTATAAAGAATCTCTTCGGCGGGCTCGTGAAATGGCGCGACGACAAGGCCATCGAGCAGTGCGCCGAGGATTACATCAAATCCCTCGAAATCCGCTGCACCGGGCCGAAGCAGCGCGCGATAGAGCTTTCGGGCGGAAACCAGCAGAAGGTCTGCCTCGCGAAAGCCTTCGCCGTGAACCCGGAAATCCTCTTCGTCTCCGAGCCGACGCGCGGAATCGACGTTGGCGCCAAAAAACTCGTCCTCGACACTCTGCGCCGCGTCAACCGCGAGAACGGCACGACGATCATCATGACATCGTCCGAGCTCGAGGAGCTCCGCTCGATATGCGACCGCATCGCGATAATCAACGAGGGGCGCGTCTCAGGCATACTTCCGGCCTCCGCCGAAGCGGAAGAGTTCGGACTGCTGATGCTCGGCCACGTCGAAGAACAGACGGCCGCGGCAAATCAATAGAGAACGCAGGTGAATTACAATGCAGGGCAAATTAAAGCAGTTTATTGAAAACGCCGGCTGGCCGCGAATAATAATAGCGCTCTTCCTACTCGCGCTCTTCATCGCAGCGCCCTTCGTCGGCGTCCGCATAGACGCCTCCATCTCCGACACGCTCGTCCGCGTCGGGATGAACGGCATCCTCGTGCTCGCGATGGTGCCGATGATACAGTCGGGCTGCGGGCTGAACTTCGGCCTCCCGCTCGGGATAATCGCCGGCCTCCTCGGCGCCGTCACCTCGATACAGATAGGCGTGACGGGCAGCATCGGCTTCATCATCGCGATGGCGATAGCCGTGCCGATAGCCGTCGTCCTCGGCTGGCTCTACGGACAGCTCCTCAACCGCGTCAAGGGCGACGAAATGATGATAGCCACCTACGTCGGCTTCTCCTCCGTCGCGCTCATGTGCATCGCCTGGCTGCTGCTCCCCTACACGAGCCCGACGATGATCTGGGGCTACGGCGGCTCCGGCCTCCGCACTACGATAAGCGTCGAGGGCTTCTGGCTCAACGCGCTCAGCCAGTACGTCAACATCAGGATAGGCGAGTTCTTCTACATCCCCGTCGGAATGTTCCTCTTCTTCGCCTTCGTCTCCTTCCTCGTCTGGGCCTTCTTCCGCACCAAGACGGGAACCGCGATAACGGCGGTCGGCTCCAACCCGGAGTTCGCGCGCGCCTCCGGCATCGACGTGGACAAGATGCGCACGATATCGGTCATCATGTCGACGGCGCTCGGAGCGATAGGCATCCTCGTCTACGAGCAGAGCTTCGGATTCATCCAGCTCTACATGGGGCCGTTCTACATGGCCTTCCCCGCGGTCGCCGCTATACTGCTCGGCGGCGCTTCGGTCAATAAGGCCACGATGGTCAACGTCGTCGTCGGAACGTTCCTCTTCCAGGGGATACTCACGATGACGCCGTCGGTTATAAACAGCGTAATGCAGACGGACATGTCCGAGGTCATACGCATAATAGTCAGTAACGGCATGATACTCTACGCCCTTACCAGGAAAGTGACGGTGAAACGATAATGGCGGAGCAGAAACGCGATCTAAAGAACGTACTTGCGGACTACGCCGTCCCGATCGTCTTCATCGGGCTTTCGGCGATAGCGATTCCTCTTTCGGGATTCTCGGCGACATATCTGATACAGGAAATGTTCACGCGCCTCGCGCGCAACTCCTTCCTCGTCCTCTCGCTGCTCATCCCGATACTTGCGGGCATGGGGCTCAACTTCGGTATGGTCCTCGGCGCGATGGCGGGGCAGATAGGGCTCATCTTCGTTACCGACTGGGCCGTCGCGGGCTGGCCGGGAATGCTGCTCGCATCGATAGTCGGAATGCCGATAGCGATAGTCCTCGGCTACATCTGCGGAGCGGTCCTCAACAGGGCCAAGGGACGCGAAATGGTTACGTCGTACATCCTCGGGTTCTTCATCAACGGAGTCTATCAGCTCGTCGTCCTCTACGGAATGGGCCGCCTGATACCGATCAGCAACCCGCAGCTCGTACTCTCGCGCGGCTACGGCATACGCAACGCGATAAACCTCACGGGCATACGCCGCACGCTCGATACGCTCATCCCGTTTAAGATAGGCACAATAGACATACCGATAGCGACCTTCCTCGTCATCGGCGTCTTCTGCATCTTCATCATCTGGTTCCGCCGCACGAAGCTCGGTCAGGACATGCGCGCGATAGGGCAGGACATGGCCGTCGCCGAGGCCGCGGGCATCCCGGTCGAGCGCACGAGGATAATAGCGATAATCATATCGACGGTCCTCGCCTGCTTCGGACAGATAATATTCCTCCAGAACATCGGAACGATGAACACCTACAACAGCCACGACCAGGCCGGTATGTTCGCAATCGCGGCGATACTGATAGGCGGAGCCTCCGTCAGCCGCGCGACGATAACGAACGTCTTCGTCGGCGTCATACTCTTCCACCTGATGTTCGTCGTCTCGCCGATGGCCGGTAAAGAGCTCATCGGACAGGCGCAGCTCGGAGAGTACTTCCGTGTCTTCGTCTCGTACGGCATCATCGCGCTCGCGCTCGTGCTCCACGCATGGAAGCGCCACCGCGACCGCCTTGCCGCGCGCAGAAGCCTGAGAGGAGAATAACGATGGAAAACGTCAACAAAAGAAGGCTCGTCATACGCATCGCGCTCGTCGTCCTGCTCGTCCTGCTTTGCTTCGGCCTTTACTACATAGGCAAGGAGCACGACGTCTACGTGGACAACAAGACGGTCACGATAGACGGCAGGGAATACCGGGAGATTGAGTACCTCGCGCTCGTCGTCAACGGCGACGAGAAGGACTCCGTGGAATACTTTGCCGGAGACCGCGACGTGCTGAAGCTCCAGGGGCCGAACCACACGCTCAAGATAATCGTAATGGACGAGGACACCGAGGAGGTCATCAAGACCGTCGAGCGCAAGCTCAGCCTCGGCACGATCCCCGCGATTATGGTCTCGATGCCCGCGATAGCGGAGGAGGCGGAGAACATAGAGCTTCCGCTTCCGCATCTCCAGCAGGCGGCGCCGGCGCAGGACGACGAGCCTGCGGCCGGAGGCATGGACGCCGGGCCGTCGTTCTCGGAATAACGGCGCAGAAGAAAATATCAGGGCCGCGCGCAGCGTATGCGCGCGGCCTTACTTTTACGGGAGGTACGTGCAATGGGCGAAACGACGGTCTACATCATCCGCCACGGCGAATGCGACGGCAACAGGGATAAAAGGATACGCGGCTGCGTCGATTTCCCGCTCAACGAAAACGGCGTGAAACAGGCGCGGGCCATGGCGGCGCGGCTCAAAAGCGCGGGGATTTCCGCGGTCGTGACCAGCCCGCTCGCGCGCGCCCTCGAGACCGCGCGCATACTCGGCGAGGCCGTCGGCGCGGAGCCGGTCGTAAAAGAAGGCTTCCGCAACATCTGCTTCGGCGAATGGGAAAACCGCCTGCAAAGCGACATCATGCGAGAATTCCCCGAAGCGTGGCGCACGTGGACGACGCGCCCCGAGGAGCTGCGCGTCGAGGGCGCGGAGAGCCTTTTCGACGTGCGCGGACGCTCGCTGCGCGAGCTTGAAAACACCGTCGCGGAGTACGAGGGGCGGACGATAGCGCTCGTCTCGCACCGCGCGCTGATAAAGCCGATGCTCGCCGGAGCCTTGGGCGTCGCGCCGCCCTTTTTCTGGCGGCTGCACCTCGACAACGCCGCCTACGGCGTGCTGAGCCACACGCCCGCGCGCGGCTTCACGCTGCGCGCGCTCAACATCACCGAGCATCTGAAAAACCTTAAAATAGCCGACGACTTCGACAGCATGTAGCCGCGCGGCGGATTTTCCATTTTCCCGAAAAAAAATTCCTTCGGCAATGCGGCGCGGGCGCTTCACAACGCCCGCGCTCTGCTATTATTATCTGGAGAAAAGCTCCAACAAATTCATGCGAGGGGTGTTGATATGTCGAAGATATATACTCTCACGGCGGCGGAAATCTCGGATAAAGTCTGCGAGCTCGCGCTGACCGCGAACATGTACCTGCCCGAGGACGTGGCGGAGTCGCTGAGGAAGGCGCGCGCCGCGGAGAAGCTCGGGCGCGCTCAGTCGCTCTACGACGAGATAATCGAGAACGCGAAGCTCGCCGCCGACAAATACATGCCTATATGCCAGGACTGCGGCATGGCGGTGCTCTTCATCGAGCTCGGACAGGACCTCCACGTCGAGGGCGGCGATTTGGAAGAGGCGGTCAACGAAGGCGTGCGCCGCGCCTATCGCGAAGGCTACCTGCGCAAGTCCGTCGTCCGCGACCCGCTCGCCGACCGCCGCAACACCGGCGACAACACGCCGGCGGTAATCCACTGGAAGATAGTCCCCGGCAGCGCGATAGACATCACGATAACGCCGAAGGGCATGGGCAGCGAGAACATGAGCCGCATATTCATGCTCAAGCCCGCGGACGGCGCGGAGGGAGTCGTGCGCTCCGTCGTCGAGACGGTGCGCGAGGCAGGCTCCAACCCCTGCCCGCCGGTAGTCATAGGCGTCGGCATCGGCGGCAACTTCGAGACCGCGCCGCTCGCCGCGAAAGAGGCGCTGCTCGTACCCTGCGGCGTCCGCAACCCGATAGAATACTACGCGAAGCTCGAAGAAGAAATCCTGCGCGAAGTCAACAAATTAGGCATAGGCCCGTCGGGCTGCGGCGGCACGGTCACGGCGCTCGACGCGCACATCGTGACGAAGCCGACGCACATCGCCGGAATGCCCGTCGCCGTCAACATCTGCTGCCACGCGCTGCGCCACGCGCACGGACGCATCGAAGGGAGAGGCTAAGGACATGAGCGAGATAAAATACGTAACGCTGCCGCTCGACGACGAAACGGCGGAAGCTCTGCGCGCGGGCGACATAGTGCGCCTCTCGGGCAAAATCCTCGTCGGCCGCGACGCCGCGCACAAGCGCATAGTCGAGGCGATAAAGTCCGGCGCGGAATCGCCCGTCCCGATAAAGGACGAAGTCATCTACTACGCGGGCCCCGCGCCGACGCCTCCCGGAGCCGTCATCGGCCCGATAGGCCCGACGACGAGCGGACGCATGGACCCCTACGCGCCGCTGCTCATCGAAAAAGGGCTGCGCGGCATGATAGGCAAGGGCAAACGCACGCAGGCCGTCCTTGACGCGATGAAGGAGCACAAGGCCGTCTACTTCGGCGCGACCGGCGGAACGGCGGTGCTGCTCGCCGACTGCGTAAAGAGCGCGGAAGCGATAGCCTACGAGGACCTCGGCCCCGAAGCGGTGCTTCGCCTCGAGGTCAAAGACATGCCGCTGACCGTCATAGCCGACTGCCACGGCGGCAATTTATACGAAAGCGGCCCCGAGGAGGCGAGAAAGTTAATTTCGTAACTTTTTTGTAACTTTGAATATAGACCTCACGCTCCGTCAAATGTTAGAATTGTACAAAATGTTTTAGTATCTTCGGATTTTTCGGAAAGGCGGTGAGGTTATGCTTACGTTGCATCTCTGACGCTCTGCTTTGTGCGCTGCGCACGGCGTGTGCCATAAGAGAGCGGCCGCTGCGGTCGGAAGCATAGCTTCGCCCCTTTCGCGTTTCTTGCCATTCCTCCGCACGGCTTGAAAAGTATCCATAGCTCTCCGACTGCCGTCGAATATGCGCCGGTGTGCGCTTCGATTGGAAAGCGGCGCTCAGCGCGCCGCATGGCTTGGAGTTTCGACGAATTACACTTTCAGTCAGGAGGAACATCATGAATAAGTCGTTCAGAAAATTTTTCGCAGTTGCGGCGGCCTTCGCAGTCGCGTCGGCAGCTGTCGCCGCTGAGGCCGTAGAGTTCGTAACGATAGGAACGGGGCCGACCGGCGGCACGTATTACCCCGTCGGCGCAGGCATAGCCAAGATATGGACCGACAATGTGAAGGATATGAGGGCCAACGCGCAGGCGAGCGGCGGCACGCGCAACAACATTCAGCTCATGGAGTCAGACGAGGCGCAGGTCATATTCGCCGACGGCCTCCACTACGACGCCTACAACGGACGCGACAGCTACGACGGGCAGGCGAAGACCTTCCTCCGCGCGATGGTTCCGCTCTATCCCGAAGCGATTCACATCGTCGCGCATAAAGACAGCGGCATCAAGACGCTCGCCGACCTCGCCGGAAAGCGCGTCTCCGTCGGAGCGGTCGGCGGCAGCGTCGAGCTTACCTCGGAGAACCTCTTCAAGTGCGCCGGCATAGACCCGGCGAGCATCAAGAAAGAATACCTCGGCCACAGCGAATCGGTCGCGGCCCTTCAGGATAAGCAGATAGACGCGGCCATCACAGTCGGCGCTATCGGCATATCGAGCGTCGTCGAGCCGATGACGCTCGGCATAGTCGACCTCATCGACGTGCCCGACGAAGTCGTCGCGAAAATGATAGAGATAACGCCCTACTACGCGCCGCTCACGATACCGAAGGACAGCTACAAAGGCCAGACGCGCGACGTTAAGACCTTTTGCAGCCCTAACATCCTCGCCGTCCACGAGAAGCTTTCCGAAGAGTCCGTCTATCAGATGACGAAGGCGCTCTTCGACCACAAACAGGACCTCGTAGTCATCAGCGCGAGAATGTCCGAGATGGACCCAAGCTATGTCAAGGACATCAAAATCCCGCTCCACCCCGGCGCGGAGAAGTATTACAAGGAAATAGGCGCGGTCAAGTAAGCCGCGGCCGCCGCGGAAAAACTGCGTCGCGGCTAAGCCCGTCCGCTTTTTCCGCGGCCTTACATTAATTCGATATTTTCACAAACTGTCTGAACAAATGCGTCTGTAGAACTATATACACTCGCCGGATATTATAGTACTCTCATGTCATCGTAAGTGGAGCGACTCTATTGTGAAAAATTCACATGAAGATGGGAAGCTTAGAAATTTTTGAGAGCCGGAGGGTGTGCAGTATGAAAAATTTTGTTGGAGTTTTGTTTGCGGCGGCGGCGCTGTGCCTGGGCGCGGCGCAGTCGGATGCGGCGACGTTTGTCAACGTCGCCACGGGGTCGACGGGCGGAACCTATTATCCCGTGGGCGCGGCGATGGCCAAGGTGTGGAACGACACGATTCCCGACATGCGCGCGAACGCGCAGTCGACCGGCGGAACGGCGCAGAATCTTTCGCTTCTCTCGAAGGGCGAGGCCGAGATCGTCTTCGCTGACGGGCTTTACTATTTCGCCTACGAGGGCATGGGCATGTTCGACGGCAAGCCGATGAAGGGGCTGCGCGCGATCGCGCCGCTTTACGCGGAGCCGGTGCATTTCCTCGTCGCTAAGGGAAGCGGCATAAAGAGCATAAAGGATCTGAAGGGCAAGCGCGTCTCGGTAGGCGCGGTCGGAAGCGGAACTGAGATTACGGTGCGCGCGCTTCTGCGGGCGAACGGCATCGACCCCGACAAGGACATCCGCGCGGAGAATCTCGGCCTTTCCGACACCGCCTCGGCCTTCGCCGACAAGCACATCGACGCGGGGCTCACCGTCGGAGCGCTCGGCATCGCGGGTATCGTCGAGATAATGACCGTCGGGACGGCGGAGCTGATA
>UQVV01000057.1 GCA_900544635.1 uncultured Cloacibacillus sp.
CGGCGTTTTCCCTTCTCTTTACAACAAATTGCTAACGGAGGACGAACCGCGCCTCACCACGGGCGGTCGTAGCGCAGTTCGTTCCACAGATACGTTTCAGCCTCGCAGTTCATCGTTATCTCGCAGTCCAGATGGTATGGTGGTGCATCGAACACGAGCCAGCACTCGAAGGCAAGCGCGGCGTATTCATTGCGCCGAGTAATGAACTCGACGCAGAACTCGCCTTTGTTGACCGCGTTTATAAAATTTCCGGGCTTCCATATCTCAATCTCACAAACGGAACTTCCATCGTCGTTCCACTGAAAAATACGAACTGCGATTCCGTCGTATCCTCCGCCCTTAATTCTGAAATCCGCCCGCGACGGTCCCGTGAGCACCGTATCGTCTGACCGGTTCTCCGGATGAAGCGACGATACCCAGAAACCGTCTGGAAAGACGAAAGACAGGACGCCGTCCTCAAAGCGCACGGCCTCGGCGCGGCAGTCATGGAGGCTGATATATTCTTCGGAATCGCTGTGCTTATACATTTACCTACCCGCCGAGCTTCCCCGTCTCGCCTATTCTTTTGACGATCTCCGCCGCCGTCGGCGTGACGGCTAGGCCGCCCTGCGAGGTTTCGCGCAGCGCGGGGGCCATCATGCGGCCTATCTGCCCCATCGAATCGATGACTTCGTCGAGCGGTATCGCGGACTCTATGCCCGCGAGCGCCATGTCCGCGCAGAGGATTCCGTTCGCGACGAGGATGCCGTTGCGCTTGATGCAGGGACATTCGACGAGGCCGCCGACGGGGTCGCAGGCGAGGCCGAGGACGGATTTGAAGGTCATCGCCGCCGCGTGCGCCGAGGCCGCGGGAGAGCCGCCTTCGAGGTAGACAAGCGCCGCCGAGCCCATGGCCGCCGCCGCGCCGCACTCCGCCTGACAGCCGCCGTCGGCGCCCGCGAGCGTAGCCCGGAAGGCCGTCACCTCGCCGACCGCGCCCGCCGTGATGAGCGCGCCGGTAAGCAGCTCGTCAGTGTCCTTGCCCTCGCCGCGGAAGAACTCCCACGCGAATATCATCCCGGGGATTATGCCGCAGCTTCCAGCCGTCGGCGCGGCGACTATGCGCCCCATGACGGCGTTGTACGAGGCGACCTCCATCGCCGTAGCCGAGGCCGCGGCTATGAACTCGCCCGCCATTCCGCCGCCGTGCGCGCGCAGCTTCGCGCCCATCGGCTCTTCTATGCGGCAGGGTATCGTGTTCGCGCAGGCCTCGCGCACGGAACGGCGCATATCCGCGAGCCGTTCGCTCATACGCGCGCGTATCTCTTCGACGGAAATCCCGCTCTCCTTCGAGTCGAGCAGCAGGACGGCCTCGGGGAAGGTTATATTTTTCTCCTCCGCGAGCGCTACGATTTTTTCAACGGCCTTGAGCATCAGTCTTCACCCTCTATCTTTATCACGCGGACGATGCCCGGGTGCATGTTGCGCATAACTTCCGTGTCCACGCCAGCGCCCGCGGGGTCGAGCTCTATCACCATCGTCGCGAGGCCGCCGCGCGAGTCGCGGTGCAGCCTCATCGTCGCGATGTTCACGCCGTGCGCCGAGAGGTACGACGTGACGGCGCTGACGACGCCCTGAACGTCCTTGTTCATTATTATCACGGCGGGCAGCGCGCACGATATGTCGACCTGGAAGCCGTCGAGCTTGTGCAGCAGCACCGCGCCGCCGCCTATCGAGTAGCCGACCGCCTCCATCGTGCGGCCGTCGCCCTCGACGACGACGCGCACGGAATTCGGATGCGCGCCCGCAACTTCTTCAATGTGGAACTCGAATTCCATCCCGGCCTCGCGCGCGAGCTCGAAGGCGCGCCTTATGCCCGGGTCGTCCTGCGCCATGCCCATGAGTCCCGCGACGAGCGCCTTGTCCGTTCCGTGGCCCGCGCCGGTGCTCGCGAAGCTGCCGCGCATGTAGAGCGCCGCCTTTTTTATCTCGCCGCCCCAGCACATGCGGACGATGCGCCCGATGTGCGCGGCTCCCGCGGTGTGGCTCGACGACGGCCCGACCATGACGGGCCCGATGATTTCCCAAACCGGCATACTATCACCCCGATTTCAGAGGATTATGCGATACAGAGCTATCTTATATGAAGCGGCGCGAAAATACAAACGCGCGCGCGGCGCGGCGGACGTTCCGCGACGCACCGCCGCGCGCCGCGGCTTAACGAAGGCGGCGCGAAACGGCGGATTTTCCGCGGATTTTACGAAAGCGGCGCAGAGCGCGCGAAGCCGCCCAAACGCGCCGGACTTTTCCTCAAATCGCGGCGCGCGCCAGTTCCGCGCAGACGCCGCGGCGTATGGACGCGCGCATGAAACCGCCGCCGCGGCGCAAAATCCGCCGAAGCGAAAAAAATCGTTTTTCCCCGGCTGCACGCCGCATTCGGCACTTGACAAATAAAATCTTCGGTGTATCATACCTCACCAGGATAAATGAACTTTTTATTATTTTATCCAATCTAAATAGTTAAATCTACAGCAATTTATGAACCGCCGTAAGAATTTCAGGCGCAGACGAGGTTGTAGAGGACAAATTATTAGATAAATAGAAAATAAAAAGTTCGATAAAGTTTAATAAAATAAAAAATTTTACTGGAGGTTATTTCAATGAAAGCTGTATGCGTAGTTTGCGAGGCCAATGTCACCGTTCCGGACGATTGCTGCGAAGGCGAGCTCGTCATCTGCCCCGACTGCGGGACCGAGCTCGAGGTAGTTTCGCTCGAACCGCTCACGCTTGAGGAAGCGCCGCAGGTTCAGGAAGACTGGGGAGAATAATGGCCGTCCTGCGCATTCTCTTCACGCGCCTGCGCACTGAGGAGAAGCTGCTTAAAGAGGCGGCGGAGCGCCTCGGCATTCCGTGCGAGCTTCAGCTCGTCTCGGACACCGTATTCGGCGGCGAGCCGTTCTGCTCGCAGGACGACGTCGTGCTCGCGCGCTGCGTCTCGCACAACCAGAACGAAGCGGTCGCGCAGATGCTCGAGACCCAGGGCATACGCGTCGTGAACTCGTCGCACGTCATGGGCGTCTGCGGCAACAAGCTGACGACCTCGTGCGTGCTCGAGCAGGCGGGCGTGCCGCAGCCGAAGTATCTCGTCGCCTTCACGCAGGAGGGCGCGCTCGACGCGGTCGAGCGTCTCGGCTATCCCGCGGTCTGCAAGCCCGTCTCCGGGAGCTGGGGCCGTCTGCTCGCGAAGCTCAACGACAGGGAGAGCGCGGAGGCCGTCTTCGAGCATAAGGCGATGCTCGGCGCGATTCACAACACCTTCTACATTCAGGAGTTCGTCGACAAGGGCAGCTTCGACGTGCGCGCCTTCGTCGTCGACGGAGAGCCGCTCTGCGCCATCGCGCGCACGAGCCAGCACTGGATCACGAACACGGCGCGCGGAGGCTCGGCCTCGAACATGCCGCTCGACGACGAGGTCTCCGAGCTGCTGCGCTCGGTGCACCGCGCGATAGGCGGCGAGTTCCTCGCTGTCGACCTCTTCAAGAGCAACGGACGCTGGCTCGTCAACGAGGTCAACGACGGCGGAGAGTTCCGCAACTCGATAGCCCCGACCGGCAAGGACATCCCGGGCGCGGTGGTCGAGGCGGCGTGGAACAAGAGAAGATAAAGATGAATTTTTACGCGGCCCGCACGACGCTCATAAAGCGCGGAAAGTGCAAGCGCATAAAGCGCTCGCTCGGCGGGACGCGGATTTTTGCCGGAGGTTTCTAGCGCTCGGGCGCTCGACGGCGGATTCACGGCTCGCTCCATACGGAAGCGGGCCTTTATTTTTGAGTTTTCATAAATTTTTCGAAGGGGAGAATTTTTCATGTCAGACAGGATTCCCGTAACAATATGGGGCGCGACGGGCTTCGCCGGAGCGGAGCTGCTCCGCATCTTCGCGCGCCATCCGCATTTCGAAGTGATAGGCGCGGTTTCGCGCTCGAAGGCCGGCACGTCGGTCGGCGCGGCGCATCCGCATCTGCGCCACGTATATAACGAGATGACCTTCATTTCGCCGGAGGAGGCCGCACAGCTTTCGCCCGCCGTTTCGTTCCTCGCGCTGCCCCACCGCGCCTCGGCGCAGGAGGCTGTGCGCAGGCTCGAAGCGGGCGAGCGCGTCGTCGACCTTTCGGCGGACTTCCGCCTCCGCAGCGCGGAAGAATATAAAAACTGGTACGGCGTCGACCACCCCGCGCCGGAGCTTCTCTCTGAAGCGGTCTACGGCCTGCCGGAGCTGCACCGCGCGGAGATGGCGAGCGCGCGGCTGATATCGGGCGTCGGCTGCAACGCGACATCGGTAATCACGGCGCTGCTTCCGCTCGCGAAGGCGGGACTTATTGAGGAAGCGCGCGTCGAGTGCCGCGTCGGTTCGTCCGAAGCCGGAGCGAACGCCGACGAAGGCTCGGCGCACGCGATGCGCAGCCGCGCAATGCGCGTGGTCAGCCCCTTCGTACACCGCCACATGGCGGAGGTCGTGCAGGAGCTTTCGCTGCCGATGAGCGCCTTCACTATGGGCGTCACGACGGCGGAGATGGTGCGCGGCATCCAGTGCCTCGCGCACGTCACGCTGAACCGCCAGGTGCGCGAGGCGGAGATATGGAAGCTCTACCGCGCCGCGTGGAACGGCGAGCCTTTCGTGTCGTTCACGCCCGCGAAGCCCGCGCACTTCCGTATTCCGGACCCGCGTTTCGTACTCGGCAGCAACCGCGTGCTGACGGGCTTCATGCTCGCGGAGGACGGACGCCGCATGATAGCGGCCTCGGCTATAGACAACCTTATGAAGGGCGCGGCGGGCTCCGCGGTACAGTGCGCCAACCTGATGTTCGGCTTGGACGAGACCGAAGGGCTCGACATGATGCCCGTCTACCCGGCGTAGGAGGCGCGTGACTATGATAGGAGTAGTAAAAATCGGCGGCGCTTCGGGCAACGCGCTCGAGCCGCTCATGGACGAAGTAGCGAAAAGAGTCGCCGCGGGCGAGCGCTGGATAGTCGTACACGGCGCGAGCGGCGTTATGAACGACCTCTGCGCCGAGCGCGGCGTCGCTATACGCATGGTGACGAGCCCCAGCGGATACAGAAGCCGTTTCGTCGGCGAAAAGGAGCGCGAGCTCTTCCGCGAGGCTGCGCTCTCGTACGGCGCGCGCATAAAAACGCTGCTCGAAGAGCGCGGCGTGAAGGCCGAACAGGCCGACCCGGAGCAGGCGGCATACGCCGTCGCGAAGCGCAAGGACTTCCTGCGCGAGAGCGTCAACGGGCGCATAAGGATACTGCGCGGCAACTACAGCGGAACGGTCACGAAAATCGACGCCGCACCGCTGACCGCTATGCTCGACGCGGGAATCGTTCCCGTCCTGCCGCCGCTCGCGCTCGACGCGGAGCTTTCGATATCGCTCAACATCGACGGCGACCGCCTCGCGGCGCAGATAGCGGGCGCGGTGCGCGCCGAGCTCATGGTAATACTCTCCAACGTCCCCGGCCTCATGAAGGATATCAACGACACCGCTTCGCTCATCACCTCGGGCCGCCTCGCGCAGTGGGACATCATCGAGCACTACGCCGAGGGCAACATGAAAAGAAAGCTCGTCGCCTGCAAAGAGGCGCTCGAGCTCTCCGTGCCGAAGGTCTATCTCGCCGACGGGCGCGTGCCGTCGCCCATAGCGAACGCTGAGGAGGGACACGCGACATGTCTGGTTCGTTAAGCAAGCTTTTCGGCGGACGCGGCCTCGTGCTGACGCACGGCGACGGCCCGTACGTCTGGGACGCGCAGGGACGCTGCTACGTCGACTTCTTCAACGGCCACGGTGCGGCGCTCTTCGGCCACGCGCACCCCGCGCTGCTTGAGGCCGTCAAAGAGGCCGAGGCCGGCGTATGGAGCTGCGGCGCGGGCTACGACTCGCCCGTGCGCGAAGAGGTGGCGAACCTTCTCGCCGAGGGCATGGGACGCGACGCGACCGTATTTCTATGCAACAGCGGCACAGAGGCCATCGAGGGCGCGCTCAAGCTCGCCGCCGCGCTGCGCAAGGGGCGCGACGAAATCATAGCGGCGCGCCGCGGATTCCACGGACGCAGCTGCGGCTCGCTCGGCCTCACCTTCAACCCGAAATACCGCGCGCCCTTCGCCTCGTTCATACACGCGGCGAAGCACTACGCGCCCGAAGAAATTCCCGAAAAAATCACCGACGCGACGCTCGCCGTATTCATCGAGCCCGTGCAGGGCGAGGGAGGCGTCTACCCGATACCGGAGGAAGTCGGCCGCGCGATAACGGAAGCCTGCCGCGCGCACGGAACGCTGCTCGTCGCCGACGAAGTGCAGACCGGCCTCGGACGCTGCGGAAGCTTCTTCGCGTCGTACCGCCACGGCCTCGAGCCAGACATAATCTGCGTCGCGAAGGGGCTCGCGGGCGGACTGCCCGCCGGCGCCGTCGTCTGGCGCAGCGAGCTCGGCGACTTCCCGCCGCACACGCACGGCTCCACCTACGGCGGCAACGAATTCGTCGCGCGCGTATCGGCGGCGGCGCTAAAGCTCGTCAAGAGCGAAAACCTCTGCGCCCACGCCGAAGAGCTCGGAGCCTTCATACGCTCCGAAATAGAAAGCAGAAGCATCCCGCTCGTCAGCGCCGTGCGCGGCGACGGCCTGCTCATAGGCGTCGAGAGCGAGATGCCCTCGCAGGACATAGTCAAGGCGCTCCAGGACAACAGACTCCTTTCGCTCCCCGCGGGGCCGAGGGTCGTGCGCTTCCTGCCCTCCTTCGCCGTGACGCGCGAGGCCGCCGCCGAGGGCGTCGAGATATTCGAGCGCACCATGCGCGAGCTTGCGGCAAAGGGAGGAAAAGCCTGATGCGCTTTCCCGAATCGGTCGGCCTCCTCATCGACATCGTAGCCGTACCGAGCCCGACGCGCCAGGAAGAAAACGCGGCGCGCATGCTCTGCGACCGCCTGCCGCGCTTCGGCTGGGAGACGGCGCACATCGACGGCGCTGGCTCCGTCATAGCGACGCGCGGCAACGGCGACAAGGAGCTCGTGCTTCTGAGCCACATAGACACCGTCCCAGGCGGGCCGAAATTCGCAGTCACCGAGGACCGCATCATAGGGCGCGGCTCCGTCGACGCGAAAAGCCCCTGCTGCGCGCTCGCCGTCGCTGGCGGCGCGGTCGAAATCCCCGACGACTGGCGCGTCACATTCGTAGCCGCCGTAGGCGAAGAGATAGACTCGCGCGGCGCGCGCTTCCGCATGCCGCTCCACGAGCCCGCCGCGCTCGTCATAGGCGAGCCGACCGGCAGCCAGGGCGTCGCGCTCTCCTACCGCGGGCGCATACTCTTCTCGCTCGTCGCCGAAGACAGCGGCGCGCACCGCTCCGGCAGCCCCGGCCCGATGACCGCCGCCGTCAACGCCGCCGCCTCGCTCATCCAGATAACGAAGAACATGGGCAGCGGCTACAACATCGCCGTCATGGAAATGGAAGGCCACGAGGCCGGCAAACGCTCCGCCTCGATAACGCTCGACCTTCGCACGCCGATCGGCGCGGACAAGGAAGAGCTCGAGCTCATGCTCAAGGAGACCGCCGCGGCCTTCGAGGTCGGCCTCGAGATAATCGAGTACGTTCCGCCGCACGAGGTTCACAAATCCGACCCCGTGATACGCGCCTTCCGCAACGCGATACGCGAAGTCAGCGGAGAGCCGCCGCGCGTCCTCGCCAAACAGGGCACCTGCGACTTCAACGTACTCTCGCCGTGGGGCTGCCCGATGGGAGCCTACGGCCCCGGCGACTCGCGCTACGACCACAGCTCCGACGAGCAGATAGAAATCAAGGAATTCCTGCGCGGCGTCGAGGTCATAAAAAAAGCTCTGCCGAAGATAATGGCGGCTATATAGCGGACATCCGCCGCGCCGCGGCCTCAAAAAAATCACAATTATAAGGTATAATCATTACCAGATAATAAACGTGAGAAAAGGAGGCCATCGCGGTGACAATCAAAAAATTGGCGGCATTGGCGTTTATATTGACAGTGGCAGTCGCCGGACAGGCCGCCGCCCATCCTCCGACGAACGTCAAGCTGAGCTGGGACGGCGCGGGACAGACGCTCTCGGTCAAGGCCGACCACCGCGTCAACGACAAGACGAAGCACTACGTCATGAGCATGTCCGTATCGGGCCCGTCGGGCCAGCTCGTCTCCGAGAGATACGACTCGCAGGGGACGAACGAAGGCTTCTCCGACACGGTCGAGCTCAGCGGCGTGAAGCCCGGAGACAAGCTCTCCGTCGAGCTCGTCTGCAACATAATGGGCACGGCGACCAAAGAAATAACGATAAAGTAAAAGCATCCGCAAAAATAAAAAAGACAGGACGGCGCGCCGCTCCTGTCTTTTACGTATGCGCGCTCAGCGCCGCAAAAAAAACGACAGCCGGAGATATTATATAAAATGAAGACAGCGTTTGAAGAAATCGTAAGCGTAGAACACATAGGCAAAGACGAAAACCCGTTCGCGCTCGGCGAACTGCTCGCAAAAGCCTGCGCCGAAGAGCTGCCGCGCGCCGCGAAAGACAAAACGCGCACGCTGCTCCTATGCGTCGACATGCAGCGCGACTTCATAGAGGGCGGCCCGCTCGGCGTCGCGGGCTCCGTAGGCGACACAGAGCGCCTCACGCGCTTCATCTACAGAAACATGACGAAGATAACGGAAATCGCCGCCTCGCTCGACACTCACTCGCCGCGCCAGATATTCCACCAGTGCTGGTGGCGCGGCGCGGACGGACAGATGCCCGCGCCCTTCACCGTAATCACGGCCAAAGACGTAAAAGAAGGCCGCTGGCGTCCGCTCTACGAAAAAGAAAAAAGCGAGGAATATCTCGAATACCTCGAGACCGGCGGGCAGAAGCAGCTCGTAATATGGCCATACCACTGCATCGCGGGAACGGCAGGCTTCGCGCTCGAGAACCAGTTCTCGAACATGATCCACTTCTTCTCCGCCGCGCGCGAGGCCGGCCTCAAAAAAATCGTCAAGGGCACGCTGCCCGCGACGGAGTTCTACGGCATAGTCAGCCCCGAATACGACCCAGGCGGCAGCTACGCGAACCGCGAGCTGCTCGACGACCTGAAGCGCTGCGACAAGCTCGTAATAGCCGGCGAAGCGCGCGACTACTGCGTCGCCCAGAGCGTCCTGCAAATCTGCGAAGCGATGGAAAAAGAAAAGAAACGCCCGGAAATCTTCATCATGGAAGACTGCATGAGCTGCGTCGGCCCCGACGCCGCGTCAGTCTCCGCAATGTACAAAGAATGGTCCGACAAATTCAGCTTCCGCATCGTCAAAAGCACGGAGGAATTTCTGTAGCCTCAGCAATCGAACGGAATATCAAAAAACCGCCGGAGCTTCGCGTATTCGCAGCTCCGGCGATTTTTATTACTGTCAGTGCCTTTCGTGCCACCTTATTGCGGTTTCGACAATTTCGTCGATCGACGAGTGTTTCAGCTGCCAGCCTAGCGTCTGCTGCGCGGCGGTTGAGTCGGCTACG
>UQVV01000058.1 GCA_900544635.1 uncultured Cloacibacillus sp.
GGGGGAATTTTCTCCCCCCGCGCGGAAATTCCGGCGCGCGCCCTCGCTTCGAGGGGGCGGAGGCCGGGCCGCGGTTTTTTTGCGGATTCGCGGAAAATCCGACAATTTTATAGAAAGACCTGTCATATATGAAACTGATAGTCGGCCTGGGCAATCCGGGCTATCAATACGTATGGACGAGACATAACTCCGGCTGGATAATCGTCGATTCCTTCGTCGCGCGTCTCGGCCTCGGCGAACCGCAGATAAAATTCCGCGGCGCGTACTGGGGGCCCGCGATATGCTGCGGCGAGCGCGTCGGCTTTCTCGAGCCGCACACGTACATGAACCTCAGCGGGCTTTCCGTCGGCGAGGCCGCGCGCTACCAGAATCTCGAGCCTTCGGACATACTCGTGGTCTCCGACGACGTGGCGCTGCCGTTCGGGCGCATCCGTATGCGCAAGAGCGGCTCCGCGGGCGGACAGAACGGACTGAAATCGGTCCTCGGCGCGCTCGGCACGCTCGACGTGCCGCGCCTGCGCATCGGCGTCGGCTCTCCCGACGTGAAGATGGACCTCGCCGACTGGGTGCTCGCGAAGATACCCCAGGACCAGCGCCGCGAATGGGGCAAAATCGAGGACGCCGCGTGGGAGGCGCTGAACCTCTGGCTCACGGAGGGAATCGACGCCGCGATGACGAAGGCCAACGGTTTCAGGCTAAATGCCGGAGAATAAGTCTCTTTACGCAGGGAGCTCGCTCGCCGCACTTGACGACGGCCTCTGGTACAGAAACAAGGGCGTCCACCTCGCGTCGAAGGGCGCGATGCGTCCGTGGGTCTGCCGCGACATAGACTTCCCGCTGCTCGCGCTCCTTCCCGACGCGCGCCAGGTGCGCGACTTCGCCGCCGACGCGGCCGAGCTCGGAGTGCTCGGCCGCGTCAAGGTGCTGCCCGAGCTGCCGATGTCCGAGGACGAAACGCGCGGCGACGCGCAGAAGATGGCGCGCGGCGACGTGCTCGAGGACTTCAAGTACCGCGGAGGCGTCCTCGCCGCGACCCCGGCCTCGCTCATGTCTCCTTTTTCGACCGGCGGCGATTTCCGTGAGCTCGAGGTGGGGAAGGAGGCGGGGCGCGACCGCCTCGCCGACTGGCTCGCGCAGAAGGGCTACGAACGCGGCGACCTCGTATGGACGCCGGGGCAGTTCGCCGTGCGCGGCAGCATCGTCGATATATTCAGCCCCTCCGACATGTATCCGATCCGCGTCGAGTTCTTCGACGACGAGGTCGAGGATATACGTTATTACATACCAGACACGCAGAAAAGCCTCAAAAATATAAAAAAATGCTCGATACAGAGCCTCGTCGCCAAGAGCGACAACGTGCTGGAAAACTACTTCCCGAAGGATATGCGCGTGCTCTTCTTCGACCCGCACGGCCTCGACATGACGGCGGAGAACTCCGTATGGCTCTGGAACAACCTCGACCGCGACAGGAAGGACGCCGTGCCGTGGGAGCGCTGGGAAAAAATATGCGCCGCGCTCGCGGCCTACCGGCGGCTCCGCATCCTGCCGGACGTGAAAAACTGCGCCGCGCGCATGAGCGTCTCGCAGTTTCCGAACTTCCGCGGCAAGCTGCGCGAGGTTGAGAGCTACTGCCTGTCGCTGATAAACGACGGATATAAGATAAAGGTTTTCTCCGAGACGGAGCGCAACCTGCAATGGGCCGCCGTCAACGGCTTCGAGCAGAAGCGCGCCGTGCTCAGCGAGGGCTTCATAGATTCCGAGTCGCGCACGGCTGTAATCACCGACCTAGAATTATCCGGCATCACAGTCGCGCGCCGCCGCATCGAGAACCACGCGCCCGCCGACTGGGGCGCGGGGCTCATGCCCGGGCAGTGGGTCGTCCACGACGATTACGGCGTCGCGCGCTATCTTGGCGCGGAGCAGGTGAAGACCTCCGACGGCGAGCAGGAATACCTCGTGCTGCAGTTCGCCGAGGAACGCCGCCTGCTCATCCCCGTCATGCAGTTCCACAAGATTTCGCCGTGGTCGCCGTTGCCCGGGCAGGAGCCGACGGCTGACAGGCTCAAGGGCTCGCTCTGGAAAAAATCGGCGGCGAAGGCGCGCGAGATGGCGGAGCGCGCCGCCGCGGAGCTGATAAAAATTTACGCCGAGCGCGAGGTCAGCAAGGGCTTCGCCTTCCCGGAGAACCGCGAGATGATGCGCGACCTTGAGGAAAGCTTCCCGTACAAGGAGACGGCGGACCAGCTTCGCGCCATCGAAGAGGTCGAGGATGACATGGAGCGGCCCGTGCCGATGGACCGCCTCGTCGTCGGCGACGTCGGCTTCGGCAAAACCGAGGTCGCGATACGCGCGGCGGGCAAGGCGGCCTTCGCGGGCAAACAGACCGCCATCATGGTGCCGACGACGCTGCTCGCACAGCAGCACTATGAATCCTTCTCCGTGCGCTTCGCGGACACAGGCGTGCGCGTCGAGACAGTCTCGCGCTTCGTCCCGCCCGCACGCCAGAGGAAGATACTGACTGACCTAGCCGACGGCAAGGTCGACATAATCATCGGGACCCACAGGCTGCTCACCGACGACGTAAAGTTCAAGGACCTCGGCCTCGTGATAGTCGACGAGGAACACCGCTTCGGCGTCATGCACAAGGATCACATGAAGAAAGCCTTTCCGGGAGTCGATATGCTCATGCTCTCGGCGACGCCGATACCGCGCTCGCTCTCTCTTTCGATGAGCGGCCTGCGCGATATGTCCGTGCTTCAGACGCCGCCGCAGCGCAGGCTGCCGGTCATCACCGTCGTCCGCCCGTTCTCCGAGGAGCTTCTGAAGAACGCCGTGCTCCGCGAGAAGAACCGCGGCGGGCAGATATTCTTCGTACACAACAGAATAAGCGACATAGAGGAGCGCGCCGTGATGCTAAAGCGCCTCTTCCCGAAGCTGAAAATAACAGTCGCGCACAGCAAAACGCCCGAGGCCGCGCTTGAAAAGATAATGTCCGAGTTCGCCGCGGGCGTGACGGACATCCTCGTATGCACGACGATAGTCGAAAGCGGCCTAGACATTCCCGCAGCGAACACGCTCATCGTCGACGACGCGCAGGAGCTCGGCCTCGCGCAGATGTACCAGCTGCGCGGGCGCGTCGGACGGCGCGAGGACCAGGCCTACGCCTTCCTCTTTTACCCGAACGACGTGCATATCTCCGTCGAGTCGAGCGAGCGCCTCGAAGCTATAGCGGAGCTCGACGAGCTCGGCGCGGGCTATCAGCTCGCGCAGCGAGACTTACAGATACGCGGCGGCGGAGACCTCGTCGGAATCTCTCAGCACGGCAACTCCACGAAAATCGGCTACCAGCGCTACTGCGACCTGCTCGCGGAGGAGATTGCGAAGATAAAGGGAACCTACAGGCCGCAGATAGAGCTCGAGGTCGGCTTCCCAGTCTCTATACCGGCGAGCTACCTTCCGCAGGAGAACCTGCGCGTCACGCTCTACCGCAGAATGCTCAAGGCCGAGTCGGACGGCGAGGTGCGCGCGCTGCGCGAGGAGACCGCCGACCGTTTCGGTAAGCTGCCGCCCGAGGTGGAGTTCCTCTTCGACGCGGCCGCGGTTCGGAACGCGGCATACAGGTACGGAATCACGAAAGTCCTCGCGGGCCGCTACGAGCTGATAGTATTCTGCACGCCGGACGAAAATTGGGAGAAGCTCGCGCTTCCGCAGCGCTGGCGCAAGCGCGCCGACGGCCTCATAGGCCCGGGCGGCTTCGCCGGGATGCGCGAAATGGCGCAAATGCTGTGCCGCAGGGACGCAGCCGCGCAATAAATGATAAAATATAGCGGAATTGGGGGAATGTGCGTGACGCAGAACGAAACCGCGATGGCGGAAAAATTTGTGAAGCTGGTTAACGTTATGAAAAAGCTCCGCGAGCCCGACGGCTGCCCGTGGGACAGGGAGCAGACCTACATGTCGCTGCGGCGCTACATAGTCGAGGAAGGCTACGAGCTGATACAGGCGATAGAGGACGGCAACGTCCCGAACATGTGCGAGGAGTGCGGCGACCTCATGCTTCAGGTCGTCTTCGTCTCGTGCATGGCCGAGGAGCGCGGCGACTTCACCGTCTGCGAGGTCCTCGACGGACTCACGAACAAGCTGATACGCCGCCACCCGCACGTCTTCGGCGAGGTACACGTCGATAATTCCGACGACGTGCTTAAAAACTGGGAGCAGATAAAATCCGCGGAGCGTAAGAAAAAAGAAGAAGACTCGTCCTACATGGCGGGAATCCCGCGCGGAATGCCCGCGCTGCTGCGCGCCTACCGCATACAGGAGCGCGCCGCGAAGCCCGGCTTCGACTGGCCCAAGGGCGACTGCGCGCCTGTGATGGCGAAGGTCGAGGAGGAAGCCGCGGAGCTCAGGGAAGCCGCCGCGTCGGGCGACAAGGCGAAAATCGAAGAAGAGCTCGGCGACCTGCTCTTCGCGTCGGTAAACCTATCGCGCCACCTCGGCGCCGACCCGGAGATAACGCTCCACCGCGCCTGCGAGAAATTCGCGGCGCGCTTCAGAAAAGTGGAGAAGTCAGTGGAAGAGTCGGGCCGTCCGTGGAAGGACTTCACGCTCGACGAACTTGAAGAATTCTGGCAGAAAGCGAAAAATCAATAAAACCACTGGAGGAATTGCAATGACCACAGAAGAGAAAATCAAAGACGTACTCGCCAACAAGGTTTCGCCCGCGCTTCAGATGCACGGCGGCGACTGCTCGTTCGTGAAATACGACGAGCCGACGGGGACGCTCTACGTCGCCATGCAGGGCGCCTGCGGCACCTGCCCCTTCGCGCTCGAGACGCTCCGCATGACCGTCGAACAGGCGATTATCGCCGAGGTGCCCGAGGTCAAGGCCGTAGAAAGGGCGTAGGCTCCACGGAAATAATGAAAGAAACAAGCCGGGAACCGGAGACGCTCCTGTCATCGACGGACGCCTCCGTAGTCCGGCTGCTCGCCGAACATGACGAAATACTGCGCCTCGTCGAGCAGATCTTTCCCGTAAAGGTCTACGCGCGCGGCAGCTCCCTCTCGATAAAGGGGGACGACGGGCAGCTGGTCAAAAAAATCGAAAACCTGTTGGTCCAGTACGCGGAGCTCTCGTTGTCGGGACACAAGTTCAACAGCGCGGAGATCCGCTACGGGCTGCACAGCATAGAACGCGGCGAGACGGTCAACCTGCGCTCGCTCTACAACGACGTCGTCTGCATAAGCAACAGGGGCAAAGCGATACGCCCCTACACGAACGGACAGAAGGACTACGTCCGCGCGATCCGCGAGAACGACATAACCTTCGGCATCGGCCCCGCTGGCACGGGCAAGACATACCTCGCCGCGGCGCAGGCCGTAGCATACCTCAAATCGGCGAAGGTGAGCCGCATAATACTCGTGCGTCCCGTCGTCGAAGCCGGAGAACGGCTCGGCTATCTTCCGGGCGACATGAACGAGAAGGTCGCGCCATACCTCCGCCCGCTCTACGACGCTTTTTACGAGCTTCTCCCCGCGGAGAAGTTCGACCGCTACTTCGAGAAGGGCGTCATCGAGCTCGCGCCGCTCGCCTACATGCGCGGGCGCACGCTCAACGACAGCTTCATCATCCTCGACGAAGCTCAGAACACGACGCCCGAACAGATGAAGATGTTCCTGACGCGCCTCGGCTTCGGCTCGAAGGCCGTCGTCACGGGCGACATAACGCAGGTCGACCTGCCTGGCTCGAAGGAGTCCGGGCTCAAAGTCGTGCGCGATATTCTGAAAGACATCCCCGGAGTCGCCTTCATCAACCTCAGCGACGGGGACGTCGTGCGTCACGAAATAGTGCAGAGAATAGTGAGGGCGTACGAAGACTATGACAGACGGAGAAGAGAAGAAAAGCAGCCTGCTGCTGGACAGCTTTAAGGAAGTCCTCGGCAGGTTCTCATACAGGACGGAGAACCGGCAGTACATCATATTCCGCGCCATACTGCTCTGCGTCGCGGCGCTGCTCGTCGGCTTCAACTGGTACCTCTTCGAACGCAATGAGAACTACCAGATAGGGCTCCCGGCGCAGAAGACCTACTTCGCGCTCACGTCGGCGCGCTACGAGGACAAGGCGGCGACGCTCGAGCTGCGCCAGCGCGCGACCTCTCGCATAATCGCCGTCATGGTGCAGGACGAGAAGATAGCCTCCGAGGTGTCGCGCCGCATCGAACTCCTGAAGGACGGCCGGCTGGCGGAGCTTTTCAACGCGCCGCTGCTGAACATCTACAACAAGCAGAGCGCCGCGTCGCAGAAGGCGATAAGCGAGGCCGTCGCGTCGATAGGGCCGAAGGTGCTCAACGAATCGGCCGACCGCGAGCAGCAGACCTCGCTGATATGGAAGTACCTCAAGCAGACGGCTCTGACGCAGTCGGAGCGCAACGTCGCCTTCCAGATGCTCGACGTAATCATGAACCCGTCGCTCCAGTCCGACAGCGAGATGCTGATGAAGCTCAAGGACGACGTGGCCGCGCAGATTCCCGCCGTAATCAAAGAGATACGCCCCGGCTCCGTGCTCGTCCAGAAAGGCGAGGTCGTCACGCCGTCGACGGCGCGGCTGCTCGCCTCGCAGGGTTACCCGGACGCGGACTTCCCGTGGCGGCATCTGATATTCGTGCTCGGCGTGATAGTCGTATGGAGCTTCTGGCCCGTCTGGATATCCTCCGGCCTCAAGGAGAAGCTCTCCATGCGCGAGTGGATATACATCGCGGTCGTCCTCTCCGTCGTCTGGACGCTAGAGGTCGTCTTCGCGCGCCTCGGCGGTTACACGATGGCGGTGCTCGGCCTCACGGGCTGGCTCTGCCTCACGATGCCGGTCTCGCTGTCCTTCCACGTGATATTCGGCGGCGGCCTGATAAGCGTCATCATCGGCTACGGGACGAACCCCGGCGTCGTATGCCTCGGCTGCATCCTCGCGGGCTTCTCGGGCGGCATAGGGCGCATAATGTTCCTGAACCCGCCGAACCACCGCATAACGATATGGCGCAACCTCTTCCTGCTAGGAATAGCGCTCGGCGTCGTATCGGTCTGCGTTTACTGGGGGCTCGACCTGTACTTCGACCGCAACATAGTCTTCGGCACGGTGCTTTTCAGCGCCGTCTGGGCGACGATCGTCGTCGCGCTGCTCCCGCTGTGGGAGAACATCTTCGACGTAATCTCGCCGCTGCGCCTGCTTGAGCTGAGCCACCCGTCGCAGCCGCTCATCAAACGCCTGCAGATGGAGGCCCCCGGCACCTACAACCACGTGCTCATGGTCGGCACGCTCGCCGAGGCCGCGGCGGACAAGCTGCACATGAACGGCCTCTACGTAAAGGCCGGCGCGTACTACCACGACATCGGCAAGCTTAAGAACCCGCAGTACTTCGTCGAGAACCAGCGCCCGGGCAAGAACATCCACGACAGCCTGCCGCCCGAGCTCTCCGCGAAGGTGCTCATCTCGCACGTGAAGGACGGGCTCGACATCGCGGCGCAGACGAACCTTCCGAAGGCGCTGCGCCCCTTCATACGCGAGCACCACGGCACGACGATTCAGAAATATTTCTACGAAAAGGCCAAGGCGCTCGGCGAGGACGTGAAGGAAGAGGACTTCCGTTATCCCGGGCCGCGTCCGCAGACGCGCGAGACGGCGCTCGTGATGCTCGCCGACTCCGTTGAGGCCGCGATAAAGGCGCGTAACAAGCCCTTCGAGAGCGACGACGAGCTGTCCGCCTTCATCAGGCAGGTTATACAGAGCAAGGTGGACGCGGGGCAGATGAACGACGCTGACTTCACGCTGCGCGAGATAGCGAACATCGAGGAGGCATTCCTCAACGTGTTCCGTTCGACTTATCATTCGCGCGAGGTCAAGGACATCAACGAGATAATAAAAGAGGCGCGGCGCAAACGCGGCGGCTCCGAAACGGCGAAGGAGGACGAAAAAAATGAAAACGACGATACACTGCGGTGATCTGCGCGGCGGGGCTGAGAACATCTGGAACGCCGGAATGGCCGAACGCATTGAGAAGGTCATATCCGACTATATCGAAGCGGAGAAGCCTCTGCCCGAGGCGGCGCAGGAGTGCGAGATATCGCTGACCTTCGCCGGAGAGGCCCAGATGGCCGAAATCAACAAAGAATACCGCGAGACGGAGGGGCCGACCGACGTGCTCTCCTTCGCGATGTGGGAGAGCGAAGAGGGCGCTTTCGAGCCGCCGGCGGACTGGGAGAGCCTTCCGCTCGGCGACATAGTCGTATGCCCAGAGGCGGTCGCGAAGAACGCCGCGGAGAACGGTAAGAGCGTCGAGAGCGAAACGGTCCTCGTCATATGCCACGGCTTCCTGCACCTCATCGGCTTCGACCACGCCGAAGAGGACGAGCGCGCCGATATGTGGGCGCGGCAGGAGCGCATGGTCAAGGAATTTTTCGGAGAATAACATGAGCGAGAAGAAGGAGAGAGCCGCTCTCCCGGCCGAGACCGCGGAGATGCTGATGGCCGAGGCCGAAAAGGCGCGGGCCAGGGCCTACGCGCCCTACTCAGGCTTTTCCGTCGGCGCGGCGCTGCTGTTCGAGGACGGGAGCGTCGTCTCCGGCTGCAACGTCGAGAACGCGAGCTACAGCCTCGCGATATGCGCCGAGCGCAACGCGATGACCACCGCCGTGGCTATGGGGCTGACGCGCCCGACTGCAGCCGCCGTCGCGGGGCCGGACGGAGTCTTCTGCCCGCCCTGCGGCTCGTGCCGCCAGTTTCTCGCGGAGTTCAACGGCGCGATGCCCGTGGTTATCAAGGACGCGCGCGGCTTCCGCATCATCGCGCTCGACGAGCTGCTCCCCTCCGGATTTTCGCTGAAAGACGGTGAAACAGAATGAGCTCTGAACATTACAAAAGCGGATTCGTCGCGCTTCTCGGGCGGCCCAACGTCGGCAAGTCATCTATAATAAACGCGCTGCTCGGAGAAAAGGTTGCGGCCGTCTCGCCGAAGCCACAGACGACACGCAACGCCGTCCGCTGCATATACACCACCGACAACGAACAGATTATATTCGTCGACACGCCCGGCATCCACACGCCGAAGCACGCGCTCGGCGACTTCATGATGAAAGAGGCCGAGGAGGCCCTCATGCAGGTCGACGCGATATGCTACGTCGTCGAGGCGCAGGACAGGGCCGTGAGCGAGAAGGACCGCGTGATTTTAGCGGCGCTCGCGGGCGTCAAACTCCCGATAGTCCTCGCGGTGAACAAGACGGACAAGCTCGGAAACGCCGCGGATTACATGAAAAGCGCGGAGGTCTACGCGAAGCAGATAACGCCGGCCGCGGTCGTCCCAGTCTCGGCGGCGGAGAAGCGCGGCCTCGAGGAGCTTGCGTCGGCGATAAGCGCCGTGCTTCCAGAGCAGCCGGCTATTTATCCCGAAGACATGCTGATGGACTCGACGGAGAGATTCCTCGCCTCCGAGGTCATACGCGAGAAGATTTTCCGCCACACCGACGAGGAG
>UQVV01000059.1 GCA_900544635.1 uncultured Cloacibacillus sp.
GCATGATGACGTAGCCCTCGTCGCGCAGCGTGGCGTAGGCCTTGTTGACGGTGTGTAGGTTGATACCTAGGTCCTCGGCAAGCGAGCGCACGGAGGGCAGGGCGTCGCCGGGGCGCAGCTCGCCGGAGGCGATTCCAGTTATGACGGAGTCGCGCAGCTGCAGGTAGAGTGGCGTCTCTGAGAGTTTGTCGACGGTTATGACCATGGTGGTTCCGTTTCGCAAAATTGTTCTATATGAACTATAGCAAATAGTCCAAAAGCATGGTAGTATGCCCGCAACTGTTATAGCTGACCTATAGCAGAACTAACACAGTGGTAGGCAGGAGGTATCCATGGAACGATTCGTCCTCGAAGTGAACCATTATCGGAAGGAGTACGGTGACCATATTGCCGTGCGCGACCTTTCGCTTTCGGTGGCGCCCGGCGAGATCTGCGGCTTTATCGGCCACAATGGCGCCGGCAAGACTACGCTTATCCGCTCGGTGGTGGGCGCGCAGCCTCCCACATCGGGTACGGTGCGGGTTTGCGGTCACGACGTGTGGCGCGACGCGATAGCCGCCAAGCGCCTTATGGCCTACGTGCCGGATAACCCCGACGTCTACGACTTCCTCACCGGCGTTCAGTACCTGGACCTCATCGCCGACGTCTTCGGCGTGGGCACGGAGGAGCGTCGGCGGCGCGCGGACGAGCTCGCGGGGCGCCTGGAGCTCGCGGACGCGCTCGGCGACGGCTACACCGACAGGCTGCCGCAGCAGGCGGGCCGCGCCCTCGCCGGGAGCTGGTGGATAAACGAGGTCTCCGCGCTCGACCCGCAGATAAGCTCCGTGCTGCGCGAGTACCGCAGCCTATACAACGAGGAGTGCCAGCCGGGCGACGTGACCGCGGCGATACTCTCATACGACGCCGTGATGTGGATAGCCTCGGCCTTCCGCAGCACGCCGGGCTTCCGCGGCGAGGCGATACGCCACACTCTGCTCGCGACACGCGACCTCGTCCTCGCCCACACGACGCTCACGATAGACCCGCGCACCCACATGCCGCTCAACAAATCCTCGGCGATAATATACTGCGAGGAGGACAAGGGCATCTTCCAGCGCCGCTTCACGATGCGCCGCAACTAAAAAACGCGCGCGGCGGGAATAAACGGCGTTTTCCCGCAATATACAACGGTAAAAGAATATGGCATAATTGTCCTATCAACAGCGATAGGTGGCCTGATCATAATGACCGACTTCAATTATAAGCGCCTCGAAGACCTTATCGAATCCACGTGGCGCGGCAAAGACGAGAAAAAATGCCTCTGGTGGCAGGGCGAATGGTGGAGCTGGGCGCGCTTCGCCGCGCTCACGGACGACTGCGCGGAAAAGCTGCGCGCCGCCGGCTTCTCCAAAGGACAGCGCCTCGCGCTGCTCCTGCCGAACTCGCCGCTCGTCCTCGCGCTCTCGCTCGCCTGCTGGCGTCTCGGCGGCGCCGTCGCTCCGCTCAACGCGCGTACCGGCGCGGTAAATCTCTCAGACACGATAAAAATGCTCGACGTACATTCCGTCATACTGACCGAGGACGGCGCGAAAAAGGCGCGCGAAGCGGGCTTCATGAGCGACATACCGCTCGCCGCCGCGCCGCTCGAAGGGCCGCTGCCCGCATGGAAGGGGCGCGAAGGCCGCCCCGAGACCGACGAGCTCGCGGTCATCTTCTCGACCTCCGGCACCTCGGGACTGCCGAAGGCCGTCGGCTGCACGCACGGCAACCTCATCGGCGACCTCGAGCCGATAGCGGCCCACGTACCCGGACTTGAATCCGAAACGGGCGTAATACTCAACGTCCTGCCCAACTTCCACGCCTTCGGCTACACCGTCGCGGGACTCCTCGCGCTCACCTACGGCATGGCGCAGACCGTCGTGCCGAGCTTCGTCCCCGTCGAAAACACGATAAAGGCGATAAAGGAATCCGGCGTCAACCGCGTCATCGCCGTCCCGACCGTCATGGCGTTCCTGCTCGGCGCGCTCGAAAAACGCGGCGAGCGCATCGACGGCGTCGACTTTGTCATCACGGGCGGCGATCGCCTCAACGTCCAGATGGAGGGCCGCTGCCGCGAGCACCTCGGCGTCGGGATACTCGAGGGCTACGGACTCACCGAGTGCAGCCCCGTCGTCGCAGTCAACCGCGCCGAAGCGACGAAAAAACTCGGCACGGTCGGTCCCGCCTTCTATAACTATGAAATAGAGATACGCGACCGCGAAGGCAACAAAATCGGCCTCCACGACGAAGGCGTCCTCTACCTCAAAGGCCCCGCGGTCGTGCGCGGCTACTTCCGCGACGAAGAGAACACGCGCGAACGCTTCACGCCCGACGGCTGGTTCAACACCGGCGACGTCGTGCGCATCGACGAGGACGGATACATAAAAATCGTAGACCGTGCGACCGACATCATCATCGTCAGCGGTTTCAACGTCTACCCGCAGGAGGTCGAAGCCGTCCTCTGCAAGCATCCGGCGGTACACGCCGCCGTTGCGGTCGGCGAAAAGAACAAAGTAGCGGGCGAGCTCGTCAAAGCCTTCATCATCCTCGAAGAAGGCGCGCAGGCCACGCCGAAGGAGCTCATGGAATACTGCAAGGATCACCTAGCGCACTACAAAGTCCCGCGCAAAATCGGCTTCGTCAAAGAATACCCAATCTCGCCGACCGGCAAAATCCTCCGCCGCGAGCTGCGCAAGATGAAAATCGAGAAAGAAAAGTAAAACAAAAAAGGCCGGAGCGCGAAGCCCCGGCCTTAAATTTTTACGGCGCGTTGTGCGCGCGCTCTTCTTTGAAAAATATCCCTTCGATTACATTGACGAAAAGTCTTCTGCGTCTTAGCTCTAGTGTGCGGCCTTTGTATTCGACGCTCGAAAGTCCCGCCCTGAGCGAAATTTCTTCTCCGCCGCGCGTTATGAAAGTCACCGCAATGCGCGGCGCTTCTTCACGCGGTACGGCGAACGGCGCATAGCGCAGAAGCTCTGCGGCTTTGCGCACGAGCTCGATGTCTTTTGCATTCGTCGCGCATTTTGATAGGCCGTCGTCGATGCGCCTTATTTCGACGCGCGTCACCTCGTCCGCGTCGGGCAGGCCTGAGAGCGGAACGCCGCAGAAAATCAGGTAAGGCGCGGCGGCGAGCGTGAGGATCGCAGCAGCCTTTACGATGAAGAGCGTAATCTGTCTTTTAGGATTCTCCGCGTGCTCCGCGCCGCGCGCCATAAGTTTCTACTCGTCGCCCCAGTCTACGATTTTCCCCGGATTTAATATGTTCTGCGGGTCGAAGGCGAGCTTCACGCGCTTTATCAGCTCGAGCTGCGCTTCGTCGAGGAAGTATTTCATGTAGCCGCGGCGCTTGTAGCCTATGCCGTGCTCGCCGCTGAGCGTGCCGCCCATTTTCAGCAGCTTTTCGTAAATTTCTATCTGCGCCTTGTGCAGCCGCTCGTGCCAGCCGTCGCAGTCGGGTGCGACTATCGTGCAGTGCATGTTGCCGTCGCCCGCGTGTCCGTAGACGATGGCCTCGAGGCCGTCGGCCTCGGCGGTGCCGCGCAGAAGCTCGAGCAGCTCGGGGACGCTCGCGGTAGGCACGACGAGGTCTTCCTTCGTGTAGCGTTTGTAAACGGAGGCTATCGCTTCGGGGACGTTCTTGCGCGCCTGCCAGACGCGCTCCTTCGTGCTGCGCGTGTCGGCGACGTAGACCTCGTAGGCTCCGTGCTTCTGCGAGAGCTTTCCTATCTCCTCGTACTGGCGTTCGATTACGTCGCCGTCGTTGTCCTCGAGTTGGATGATGAGCGCCGCGCCCGCGTCGCCCGCGGGGATCTCCGTGTTGAGGTAGCGCGCGACGATTTGCAGCGCCTTCTTGTCGATGAACTCAACCGAGGCGGGGATGAGGCCGCCCTCTTTTATTATCTTCGGCACGAAGTCTATCGCCGTCTTCGCGTCTGGGAAGGCCGCGAGCAGGTCGACGGCGTGGCGCGGCATCGGCATGAGCTTGAGCACGGCCTTCGTGACGACGGCGAGCGTGCCCTCCGAGCCGCAGAGCAGGTGGACGAAGTCGAGGCCGGTCACGTCCTTGCGCCGCTTGCCGCCGAACCATGTGACGGAGCCGTCGGCGAGGACGCATTCGAGCGCGAGCACCTGCGCGCCCGTCGCGCCGTATTTGATGACCTTGTTGCCGCCCGCGTTCTCGGCGATGTTGCCGCCGATGAACGACGCGTCGCCGCTGCACGGGTCGCCCGCGTAGAGCAGCCCGCGCGCGGCCGCGGCGCGGCTTATCTCGGCTGTCACGACGCCGGGCTCCGCCGTCACGGTGAGGTTCGCCTCGTCGATTTCGAGGATTCTGTTCATCTTCTCGAAGCTCATGACGATTCCGCCGTGGACGGGCAGCGCGCCGCCCGACAGCCCCGTGCCCGCGCCGCGCGGCGTCACGGGGATGCGCTCGCGCGAGGCGATCTTCATAATTTCGGAGACGTGCGCCGTGCTCTCTGGGAAGACGAGCAGCGAGGCTCGGTATTCGCGCCCGTATGCGTTCGCGGGCACTTCGTCGTGCGAGTAGCTTTCGAGCTTCTCCGCCTCCGAGCTGACGTTGTGCGCGCCGATTTTGCTTTCTATCTCGGAGATTATCTCGGGAGTGATTTTATTGTAGGAAAAGATGCCGCTCATCTTTGTACCTCCTGTGTTCAAACTCACGCTATAATAACATAAACAGAGACGGAGGCGATGTTTATGAGAGAGATGATATACGGGCCGACGCTGGCCACCGACAACGATATTTATCTTTTCCGCGAAGGGACGCACCGCCGCATCTACACCTTCCTCGGGGCGCACGTTGTGGAGCACGAAGGTGAGAGCGGCACGCTCTTCGCCGTCTGGGCTCCCTGCGCGAGAGGCGTATCGGTCATCGGAAATTTCAATTCGTGGAACAAGGACAGCCACAGGCTAGCGCCGCGCTGGGATTCCTCCGGAATTTGGGAGGGCTTCATCCCCGGCGTAGGAGCGGGAGAAATTTATAAATACGCGATAACTACGGAGACGGGCGCTGTTCTCGAAAAGTGCGACCCGCTCGCCTTCTTCTGCGAGACGCCGCCCGCGACCGCCGCGGTGGTCTGCGGCGCGCCGTCGTACAAGTGGGGCGACGCGGAGTGGGTGGCGGGCCGCGCGGCGAAGAACTCGCCCGACGCGCCGCAGGCCATATACGAGCTGCACGCAGGCTCGTGGCGGCGCGGCGACGGAAACACGATGCTCGGCTGGCGCGGCCTCGCCGAGGAGCTGCCGCGTTACCTGAAGGACGAGGGCTTCACGCACGTCGAATTCATGCCGGTCATGGAGCATCCGTTCTACGGCTCGTGGGGCTATCAGACGACGGGATATTTTGCGCCGACCTCGCGCTACGGCTCGCCCGAGGATTTTATGGCGCTAGTCGACGCGCTGCACCGCGAGGGCATAGGCGTGATACTTGACTGGGTTCCGTCGCACTTCCCGATGGACGCGCACGGCCTCGCGCGCTTCGACGGCACCGCGCTCTACGAGCACAACGACCCGCGCCAGGGCTTCCACCCCGACTGGAAGAGCGCGATATTCAACTACGGGCGCAACGAGGTGCGCAGCTTCCTCGTCTCGTCGGCGAACTTCTGGCTCGAGCGCTACCACGCGGACGGCCTGCGCGTCGACGCCGTCGCCTCGATGCTCTACCTCGACTATTCGCGCCGCGACGGCGAATGGGTGCCGAACAAGTACGGCGGCAAGGAAAACTGCGAGGCGATAGACTTCCTCAAGGAGCTCAACATATCGCTCTACGACGAGCACCCGGGCATAATGACGACGGCGGAGGAGTCCACCTCGTGGCCGATGGTGACGAAGCCCGCGTGGCTCGGCGGCCTCGGCTTCGGCTATAAATGGAACATGGGCTGGATGAACGACTTCCTCTCATATATGTCCAAAGACCCGATATTCCGCAAATACTGCCACGACAAGCTGACCTTCGGCATGTGGTACGCCTACGCCGAGAACTTCGTGCTGCCCTTCTCGCACGACGAGGTCGTCTACGGCAAATGCTCGCTGCTCGAAAAGATGCCCGGCGACCCGTGGCAGAAGGCGGCGAACCTGCGTCTCGCCTTCGGCTGGATGTTCTGCCATCCGGGCAAGAAGCTCGTCTTTATGGGGGGAGAGTTCGGGCAGAGCCGCGAGTGGAACCACGACCAGAGCCTCGACTGGCACGAGCTGAACGACCCGCGCCACGCGGGAATCGCGCGCTGGTTCGCAGACGTATGCCGCTTTTACCGCGAGAGCCCCGAGCTCTGGAAGCTCGATGCCTCGCCCAAGGGCTTCGAATGGATAGACTGCTCCGACAGGGATTCGAGCGTCGTATCGTTCATACGGCGCGACGGCGAGGGGCGCACGCTCGCGCTCGTCGCGAACTTCACGCCCGTCGTGCGCATGGGCTACCGCGTCGGGCTGCCTTGCGGCGGCGGCTGGCGCGAGGTCCTGAACAGCGACGCGGAGGTTTACGGCGGCTCCGGCGTCGGCAACATGGGGCGCGTCGAGGCCGAGGCGGAGGAGTTCCACGGGCGGCCCTACTCGGCCGAGCTGACGCTTCCGCCGCTCGGCTGCGTCGTGCTGAAGCCGGAGGACGAATAGAACGAAACGCAGAGGCCCGGCGCGTTCCGGGCCTTTAATTTTTCCCGAATTTTCACGGCGCGGGCGCATCGTCCGCGCTTTTGCTTTATAATATAGCGGTTTTTGGATATTTATGGTCGGAGGCGTTGAGTTTTGTCTATCGGTAGAAGAAGCGGGGTTTTGCTGCACGTCACCTCTCTGCCCGGCCCTTACGGCGCGGGCGATTTCGGAACGGGCGCGAGGAGGTTCGCGGAGTTTCTCAAAGAGGCCGGCTTCTCCTTGTGGCAGCTGCTCCCGCTTACGCCGGTGCTTCCAGTCTTCGGCCACTCGCCTTACAGCAGCCCTTCGGCCTTCGCCGGAAATCCGTCGCTCGTCAGCCCCGAACTGCTCTTCGAGGACGGCCTCGCGACGAAGGCGGAGCTCGACGACTGCGCCGTTCCTTCCGGGCGCGCCGCAGACTTCGCCGCCGCGTCGGAGATACGCGCGCGGCTCTGTGCGCTCGCCTTCGCGCGCTTCAAAAGCGGCTGGTATCGTCAGATGACCGATGAATTTGAAAAATTCCGCTCGGAAGAAAATTACTGGCTGCGCGACTACGCGCTCTATTCCCTGCTGAAAAAGAAAAACGGCGAACGCTGCTGGGCGGACTGGCCCGCGGAGCTCGCGGCCCGCGACGAAGCGGCGCTCGCGCGCTTCGAGGCTGAGTGCGCGGAGGAGCTTTCGTTTATAGAGTTCACGCAGTTCATATTCTTCCGCCAGCTCGGCGCGCTTTCCGCCTACTGCGCGGAGCTCGGCGTCGAGCTGATGGGCGACGCGCCGATCTATGTCGCGTGGGACGGCGCGGACGTATGGGCCGCGCGCGGGCTTTTCGACCTCGAGCCGGACGGCAGGCCGCGCTGCGTCGCGGGCGTGCCGCCGGACTATTTCAGCGAGACGGGGCAGCGCTGGGGCAATCCGCTCTACAGATGGGAGGAGATGCGCCGCGACGGCTTCGCGTGGTGGCGTTCGCGGCTGCGCCATATTTTGAAATACTGCGCCGTCGCGAGGATAGACCATTTCCGCGGCCTCTCTGCGTTCTGGGAGATTCCCGCGGAGTGCGAGACGGCGAAGGATGGGCGCTGGAGGCCTGCGCTCGGCGGAGAGATGCTCGAAGCCTTCCGCCGCGAGGAGTGCGGCGGCGGTGAGCTGCCGCTCGTCGCTGAGGACCTCGGCATCATCACGGACGACGTGCGCGAGCTGATGGCGCGCTTCGGCCTGCCGGGCATGAAGGTGCTGATGTTCGCCTTCGGCGGGCGCGTCGCGGACAATCCATACGCGCCGCACAACATCGCGCGAGAGAGCGTCGTCTACACTGGCACGCACGACAACGACACCGCCGCCGGATGGTGGAGCGGCAGCGCGACGGAGCATGAACGCCGGAATTTCTCGCTCTACGCCGGCCGCGATGTGGACGCCGGGAACGTATCTGAGATAATGACGCGCATGGCGCTCTCTTCTACTGCGGAGCTCGCCGTCGTCCCAGCGCAGGACCTTCTCGGCCTCGGCGCGGAGTGCCGCATGAACCGCCCGTCGGTGCCGAAGGGCAACTGGGGCTGGCGGCTGACGGAGGACGAGGCCGCGCGGCTGCGCGATAAAGCGCCGTCGCTGCGCGCGCTCAACGACATATACGGCAGGCTCGGCCAGTGAACTATTTGGGAAATTCCATAGCGGGCTATCGTGCGGCGCGCGGCGACCGGCGCGAGCTGATTTTCTTCGCGCTCTGGGCCTTCGTGATTTTCCTGAAATTTTTCGGCCTCGAATGCGAGGTGTGGGGCCGCCTGCCGCGCGCGCCGCTCGCCTACGCGCTCTCGGCCTCGCTCTGCGCCGCCTTCGCCGTAGCGCTTTCGCTGCTTCCGCGCCGCGCGCGCTTCGCCTGCGCGCTCGTCCTCGATTTCGCCTTTTCCGCGCTTATCGTCACGGACCTGCTTCATCTGAGATTTTATTCCGACCTCTTCACCTTCCATAATTTCGGACTTTCCGGGCAGGTCGGCGACGTTTCCGACTCCGTCTTCGCGCTGCTGTCGCCGCGCGACGCGCTCTACTTCTGCGACATTCCGCTCTTCTTCGTCTATTATCTGCTCGCGGCGAGGCTGCGCGCCGCGCCCGTATTCGGCGCGCTCGGCCCGAAACGCGCCGCCGCTTCGTGCGCCGCGCTCGCCCTCTCGCTGGCGGCGTTCGCGGTCATGCTTTACGGTTACGACAGACGCATGCCGAACGCGCTCGCCGCGATGTGGGACCGTCCCGCGGTATGCTGCAACGTCGGCGCGATGGCCTATCACGCGGCGGACGCGCGCAACGTACTGCGCGAGAGCTTCGTGCGCAAAAAGCTGAGCGAGGACGAAATCGCGGCGGCGGCCGAAGAGTTCGCGGCGTTCCGCGCGAAGCTCGCGCCGCCGCGTCTAGTCCTTTTCCGGAAGCGCTATCGTGAGCGCTGAGTTGAAGCAGAGGCCGACGTTTTCGCCCGCTTCGCGCCGCGTCGCCCCGGGGAAGTAATTTTCCATGACGGAGAGCTTTTCGCCGCTTTCGAGAGCTACGATGTATTCCATGCGG
>UQVV01000060.1 GCA_900544635.1 uncultured Cloacibacillus sp.
GCCGCAAAGCTTCGTTTTTCTGTTAGAAGTGTATCTCTCTCTTGGCGGGCTCGGCGGAGGCGATGAGGCGGCCCTTGTTGTAGGAGCGCAGCACCTCGCCCTTGCGGTTGAGCGCGTTGTAGAAGTTGTCGCCGTCGAGGATTATGAAGCTCGCGTCGTTGCCCTCGGCGATGCCGTAGCCCGTGATGTGCAGCGTCTTCGCGGCGTTGTAGGTGCAGAGGCGGTAAGAGTCCATAATCTCCTGATAGCCCATCATCTGGCAGACGTGGAGCCCCATGAAGATGACGTCGCGCATGTTGCCCGTTCCGAGCGGATACCACGGGTCGAAGATGTCGTCGTGGCCGAACGAGACGTTGTTGCCGTTCGCGAGCAGCTCCTTGACGCGCGTCACGCCGCGGCGGCGCGGGTAGGTGTCGAAGCGTCCCTGGAGGTGCGTGTTGACGAGCGGGTTGCAGACGAAGTTGATGTCGCTCATGCGGAGCAGGCGGAAGAGCTTGCCGCAGTAGGCGTTGTTGTAGCTGTGCATCGCCGTCGTGTGGCTCGCCGTCACCATGTCCTTCATGCCGCTCTCAAGGGCGCGCGCGGCGAGGACCTCTAGCCCCTTCGACTGTTCGTCGTCTATCTCGTCGCAGTGGACGTCGACGAGCTTGCCGTACTTCTCCGCTATCTTCATGCAGTAGTTGACGGACTCGACGGCGTACTCGCGCGTAAACTCGAAGTGCGGAATCGCGCCGACGCAGTCCGCGCCCATCTTGACGGAATCTTCGAGGAGCTGCTCGCCGTTCGGGTAGCTCATGATGCCCTCCTGCGGGAAGGCGACTATCTGAATGTTGACGAAGTCCTTGAGCTCCTCACGCAGCTCTATCATAGCCTCCATAGCGACGAGCGTCGGGTCGGTGACGTCGACGTGCGTGCGGACGTGCTGGACGCCGTTCGCGGCCTGCATGCGCACGGCGCGGCGGACGCGCTCCTTGACGTCCTCCTTCGAGAGCTTTTCCTTGCGCTTGCTCCAGCACTCGATGCCCTCGAAGAGCGTGCCGGAAAGGTTCCACACGGGGTCGCCGGCCGTGAGGCAGGTGTCGAGGTGGACGTGGCTCTCGATGAAGGGCGGTATCGCGAGCTTGCCCGCGCCGTCTACGACCTCTTCGCCTTCGCGCGGCGTCAGGTTCTGCGCGATTTCCTCAAACTTGCCGTCCGTTACGCGGATGTCCTTCGCTTCCGTTGAGTTTTCGATGAAGATATTTTTTACGAGCATTGCGGAACAGTCCTTTCCTGAAATTTTTAGCCGCGCTTCCCGCAGAGGCGGTCGGCGATTACGAAGACGACCGCGGCGACGAAGAGCGAGTTGACGGGTTTGATGCCGGCGGTGACGAAGACGCCTACGAGCGAACCGGCGACGACCGCGAGTATCGCGGGCATGTTGACCGCGCGGATTTCGGTCCTCGCGTTCTCCTCATACTCGTCGCGGTGCATGAAGTAGTGCAGGATAAGCACCGCGCCGACGGGCGGAATCATGCCGGAGAGCAGGTTCAGCATTCCGACGAAGTTGTAGTAGAGCCATACCGCGAGGCCCGTGCCTATCGCGCCGCTGACGAGGACGAGCGGCTTGTTCGGTATCTTCGTGATGTTCGAGACGCCGAGGCCCGCGGTGTAGAGCGCGTTGTTGTTCGTCGTCCAGATGTTGAGGCCGAGCGTGAGCACCGCGGGAATCGCGAGCCCCTGGAGGATAAGCACGTCGAAGATGTCGGGCACGCCCGTGACCGCGCCGCCGACCGCGCCGAAGATCATCATTATCGAGTTGCCGACGAAGAAGGCGACGACCGTCGCGATTACAGCGATATAGGGCGTTCTTGCGAAGCGCGTGAAGTTCGGCGTCGCGGTGCCGCCCGAGATGAAGGAGCCGACGACTATCGCGATGCCCGCCGCGAGCGTGAGCGGCTTGTCGGGATTCTGCGCGAAGACGTTCATGAAGCCGCCGACCTCGTTGATGCCCCAGTTGACGGAGTAGACGCCGAGCACCGCGATGAGCGGCACGGCGATGCTGCCGAGCACGGCGAGCGCCTTGATGCCGAGGTAGGCCGTGACGGTCATGACGACGCCCGTTATGACGATGAGCGCCCACATCGGGACTGCGTTGTCGATGAGTCCGGCGACAGGTATCGCGAACATCGCGACGCCGACTCCGAACCAGCCTATCTGCGTGAAGCTGATGAGCGCGGAGGGGAGGAACGAGCCCTTGTCGCCGAACGAGCGGTGCGCGAGAAGGTCGAGAGTCAGCCCGGTGCGCTGGCCGATGTAGCCGAGCAGGCCGCAGTAGACGCCGAGGAAAGCGTTGCCGAGTATCATAGCGAAAAAGAATTTCTCAAGATTAAGCCCGATGCCGAGGTTTCCGCCCGCGGTCATGCTGGGCGAGAAGAATGTGAAGCCGACGAGGACGACCATCGCGGCCCAGAGCCCCTGCACCTTCATGGAGGCGGGGACTGCGGAGAGCGACCACTCGCTGTCTTCAACCGTTTTTTTCATTACTTGCTCTCTTGCCATAAAAAGACGCTCCGTTTCTTTGATTTCTAAGCTATGCAACCGATTGTGCAAGCCGAAGGGCATTATACAACGAAACGTGCTTTTTACAAAGGGGGATTAGGTATATTTTTCTCTTTTGTTTCTTTCGCGGAAATTACGGGCGAACCGCAGCGCGGCGCGCTATACTTGAATCAAGCCAAGAAACACAGCCGTTAAGGAGGAATTGACATGATGGATGAAAAAATAGTGAATCTGCTAAAAAACCAGCTCTGGTATCTCGCGACCTGCGACGGCGGCGAGCCGAACGCCGTGCCGGTAGGCTTCAAGAAGGTCGCGGAGGACGGGACGCTGCTCATAGGCGACGTATTTTTCAAGGTTACGCTGAAGAACCTGCTCGCGAACGCGAACGTCTCGATCTCCGCCTGCGATGCAGCCACTGGCGAGGGCTATCGGGTCAAGGGCACGGCGGAATATTTCACGGACGGCCCCGTCTTCGAGGAGATAAAGGCGCTCGGCGAAGAGCTCTTCCACGGCAAGCTCGCGCCCAAGGGCGCGGTGCGCGTCACTCCGCGCAAGGCGATCGTCACGACGCCCGGCCCCGACAACAACAAGGTGACGGAGTACTAAGCTCCACGCGCTCCCGCAAAACACAGAACGGCCCAAAGGACGGCGAATCCTTCGGGCCGTTTTCGCATCCTGCGGCGCGTGCTATATTAGGCGTGAAATTTATCCGCGCGCGGACGCGGAAGACGGAGGGCTGACGATGGCGGACAAAACAGAAAAATCTCCGCTTCAGGCGGCGTTTGAGAAGAATCTTAAATTTTTGAATCAGGAGAGCTATCCCGAGGATTTCTTCCGCGGCCTCTTCGGCGGAAAACTTACGACCGTCGCGGCGGGCGCTGTAGATTTTCCGACGGGGCGCGTCGTTCTCGCAGGCCCGCTCTATTATCTCGGCACGAAGTACGAGACGCGGCTCGACCGCACCATACCGGCGAGCAGCTATGACGTGGAGCTTGCTGTGCTGCGCTCGCCCGTCGCGGGAATCCGCGTCGCGGCGGCGCGGCTCGTAATAAGCTCCGCGCCCGTCGTGAGCCGCGAGATAGCGATGCCGGAGGGACGCAGGCGCGAGGAGCTCGGGCAGCCCGGCGTATGGACGTTCTTCGGCGTGGACGCCGGGCTCGCCTGTTTTGCAGACGCACGCACAGCGGAGGAATACCGCGCATTCGCGGAGCAATGGCAGGAAGAGAACCCGGAGGGCAATATTTACGAGGGTTACTTCGCGCGCCTCTTCGCGGAGAGCGCCGCGGCGCGTCCCGGCGTTCTCAGCGATTACGGAGATTTCATCGCGTGGCGCGTGCCGGGAGGAAGCAGGCTGGCGATGTTCACGAGCGGCCTCGGCGACGGCATATACAGCGGTTACTGGGGGCTCGACGCGGACGGGAACGCCGCCGAGCTCGTCATACCTTTCATGAATCCGGAATTTTTCTAGGACTACGCATAGATTCCGCACATACGAAAGCGCCGCCGCAATTTATGCGGCGGCGCTGATTTGTATATTTTCGCCTAAATTCTTACTTAACGAGCGGCATTACCGTCTCTTCGAAGAATTTGTGCGCGGTCTCGGGCGCGACGCTGTATATTTTGCCGTCGATGTCTACCGAGACCCCGTGCTCGCAGTTGCCGAGGCAGAAGGAGCCCGTGAGGTTTATCCTGTCGTGCAGGCCGCGCGCCTCTATCTCGTGCTGGAAGTACTGGAGCACGTTGTAGGCCCCTTTCAGGTAGCACGACGTTCCGTTGCAGATTTTTATGGAGACCATTTACTCAGCCTCCTTCGCGCCGTAATGGACGTGGAGCAGCTCGTGTACCTTGCCCTTGAGCAGGCCGTTGTAGAGCGAAATCATCAGCGGGTTCTCCTCGGAGCGCTTGATGCTCGACATTCTGTCGGCCGAGTAGAGACCCTTGCCGCGCAGCTCCTTTTCATCGCGCAGCGCAAAGGGCTGGCCCGCGCCGCAGACGCAGCCGCCGGGGCACGCCATGACCTCGACGAAGTCGTAGTGCTCGCCGGCCTTGATTCTCTCGATTATTTTGCGCGCGTTGCCGAGGCCGCTGACGACCGCTATTTTCAGCGTGCGATCGCCGTAGGCCACCTCGGCCTCCTTGACGCCCTCGTCGCCGCGGACGCCCTTGAAGGCTATCGCGCGCAGCGCCGCGGGCGATTTATCGGAGGTTATGCGGCGCAGCACCGCTTCCGTGACGCCGCCCGTGACGCCGAAGATGACGCCCGCGCCGCTCATCGTGCCGAAAGGCATGTCGACGGCTTCTGGCTCGAGCTCGTCGAATACGATGCCCGATTCCTTTATCATCTGTATGAGCTCCTGCGTCGTTATGACGAAGTCCGTGTCTGGGCCGGCCTCGCTGCGGAATTCCTCGCGCGCCGCCTCGGCCTTCTTCGCGGTGCAGGGCATGACGGCGACGTGGTAGTGCTTGCGCGGCGAATGTTTGTGGTTTTCCTTTATGACGGAGGCGAACATCTGCATCGGCGAGCGGCAGGTCGAAAGGTAGGGCACGACCTCGGGCATATTCTTCTCGCAGAAGTTCACCCACGCGGGGCAGCAGGAGGTGAAGAGCGGCATTTCGTCCGTGCCGCCGTTCGCGAGTTTTTCGAGGAACTCTGCGGACTCTTCGAGCACCGTGAGGTCGGCTCCCGTCGAGGTGTCGAAGACCTCGTTGAAGCCCATGCGGCGCAGCGCGGCGACTATGCGGCCCATCGCGTTCTCTCCGCCGCCTATGCCGAACTCCTCGCCTATCGCAACGCGCACGGCGGGCGCTATCTGGACGGAGACGCGCGCCTTCTTGTCGTCGAGCGCCTTCCAGACCTTCGCGGTGTCGTTCTTGACGACTATCGCGCCGGTCGGGCAGACCGCGGCGCACTGCCCGCAGCCGACGCAGTTGCTTTCGGCTATCGGGATGTCGAAGACGGTGCTTATCGTCATCTTCGAGCCGCGGCGCGCGAAGTCTATCGCGCCGACGCTCTGTATTTCGTTGCACATTCTGACGCAGTCGCCGCAGAGTATGCACTTGTTGTGGTCGCGCGATATGCAGAGCGACGAGTCGTCGCGACGCGGCTCGGCCGCGCCGTTCGGGAAGCGCACGCCCTCGATGTTGAAGCGCATCGCGAGGTCCTGGAGCTTGCATTTGCCGTTGTTGTGGCAGGTGGTGCAGTCGCGGCAGTGGTCGGCGAGCAGCAGCTCGAGTATCATCTTGCGGTACTTGCGCAGCCGCTCCGTGTTCGTCCATATCTCCATGCCCTCCTTTGGCGGCGTGGAGCAGGCGGCGTCGAGGCCGCCCCATTTGTTCTCGACCATGCACATGCGGCATGCGCCGTAAATCGACAATTCCGAGTAGTAGCAGAAGGTCGGGAGCTGGATGCCCGCCTTGCGTATGACTTCGAGGACGTTTTTCTCTCCCGCTATCTCGACGGGGATTCCGTCTATCGTCATATATTTTTTCTGTTCCATCGGGCTATCCCTCCTTCACCGCGTGGAACGGGCAGGCCGTCACGCAGGCTCCGCATTTGATGCATTTGTCCCTGTCTATGACGAAGGGCTTCTTTATCTCTCCGCTGATCGCGCCGACGGGGCATCCGCGCGCGCACTTCGAGCAGCCCTTGCAGAGCTCGGGGTCTATGCTGAAGCTCTTGAGCTTCGCGCAGGCTCCGACGGGGCAGTATTTTTTATAGATGTGCGCCTCGTACTCTTCGCGGAAGTTCTTTATCGTACTGACGACGGGCAGGGCCGCGGTCTTTCCGAGGCCGCAGAGCGCCGTGTGCGAAATCATGTCCGCGAGCTCGAGCAGCAGCTCGATGTCGCCGTCGCGGCCTTCGCCCGCGACTATGCGCTCGAGTATCGCTAGCATCTGCTTCGTGCCGCCGCGGCAGGGGACGCACTTTCCGCAGGATTCGTTCTGCGTGAAGTTCATGAAGAAGCGCGCTACTTCGACCATGCACGTCCTGCTGTCCATTACGACGAGGCCGCCCGAGCCTATCATCGCGCCCGCGGCAGAAAGCGAGTCGAAGTCGAGCGGGAGGTCAAGGTCTTTCTCCGTGAGGCAGCCGCCGGAGGGGCCGCCTATCTGGACGGCCTTGAAGTCCGCGCCGCCTCTCATGCCGCCGCCGACCTCGAATACTATCTCGCGCAGCGTCGTGCCCATCGGGACCTCAATGAGGCCCGTGTTCTCTATATTGCCGGTCAGAGCGAAGGCCTTCGTGCCGGGGCTCTTCTCCGGGCCAAGCGACTTGTACCACTCGACGCCGTTGCTGATGATGAGCGGAACGTTGGCGAAGGTCTCGACGTTGTTGAGCACCGTCGGGCGGTCGAAAAGCCCGTGCTCTACCGTGCGCGGCGGCTTGACGCGCGGCATTCCGCGCTTACCCTCTATCGACGCCGTCAGCGCGCTTCCCTCGCCGCAGACGAAAGCGCCAGCGCCGCGGTTGATGTGTATGCGGAACGAGAAGCCGCTGCCCAAGATGTCGTCGCCCAGCAGCCCGAACTCCTCGGCCTGCGCTATCGCGGTGCGAAGGCGCGAGACCGCCATAGGATACTCCGCGCGCACGTAGATGTATCCTTCAGACGCGCCGCAGGCGAGCCCCGCTATCATCATGCCTTCGAGCATTTTGTGCGGGTCGCCCTCCATGATAGAGCGGTCCATGAACGCGCCGGGGTCGCCCTCGTCGCCGTTGCAGACGATGTATTTCGGCGTCGTCTTCTGCGCGCGCACCTGGCTCCACTTGCGTCCCGTCGGGAACCCGCCGCCGCCGCGCCCGCGAAGATTCGAGTCCGAAATCATCTGCACGATCTCCTCGCCTGTCATATCGAACAGCGCGCGCTCGAAGGCGCTGTAGCCGCCTATTCCGAGATATTCCTTGATCGAGGTCGCGTCTATATGGCCGCAGTGCTCCAGCACGTGGCGCGTCTGCTTCTTATAAAACGGGATTTCTTCCTGCTTTTTGAAAACCTCGCCGTGCTTCGTATAGGCGAGGCGCTCTATATGTTCGCCGCCGATTATGGTCTTTTCGACGATCTCCTCGCAGTCGCCGGGCTTCACCTTGACGTAGAGCCAGCCCTGCGGCTCGATGCGGACGAGCGGCCCCATCTCGCAGAAGCCGTGGCATCCGGATTTTTTGAGGCCGACGGAATCATCGTGCGGCTCCTCGGCGAGCTCGACCTCGACTTTCAGGCCGCGCTCCGTCATTATTTTCTTGAGTTCCTCGTAAATCACGAGCGAGCCGCTGGAAATGCAGCCCGTACCGGCGCAGATGAGGATTTTCTTCTTTTCCCCGGCGAGGCTCGCCGCGTACTCTTCTCTCAGCTTTCGAAGCTCTTCGCGCGTTTTGATAATCATATTAAAGCTCCTTCCTGAGAGCCGCGACCAGCTCCGCCGCCTTGTCCGGCGTCATCGCGGGATGCACCTCGTCGTTGACCGTGAGCACCGGCGCGAGGCCGCAGGCTCCGAGGCACGAGACCGTCTCAACCGTGAAGCCGAGGTCGTCGGTCGTCACCTTCTTGTCCGTCAGGCCGAGCTCCGCGCGGACCCGCTCGAGAATCGGGATGGAGCCGCGCACGTGGCACGCCGTCCCGTCGCAGACCTTGATGACGAACTTCCCCTTCGGATTAAGGGAAAAATTCTCATAGAAAGTCGCGACGCTGTAAATGCGCGCCTCGGGCATCCCGAGCTTCTTCGAAAGGTAGGGAAAGATCTCGCGCGGCAGATAGCGGTAATGCTCCTGAATCTCCTGGAGTATCGCGATGACCGCCGTCGCCTGCGCGCCGTGCCCTTCGACTATCTTATCGACGAGCGCGTAGTCAAAATTCTCCGTCACCATACACATCCCTCTCTTTGGTTATCCGGCTGAAAGCCGCCTTTGCGGCGCGGCCCCACGGCGCGCCGCAGAATATTGTAATGGCAAAATGCGGAAGTATTACGCTTCCGTTTATTTTTTATTCATCTGGCACAGGCGGCTGGACAATGCCGCAAACGACGCCGCCAAGTTCTCGTTGGAGACGATGACGCCATCCGGTACGGACAGGTGCACTGGCGCGAAATTCCACACGGCGAGGATGCCGCCCGCCACCATGGCGTCACAGGTGCTCTGCGCAGCCTCCGCAGGAACGGTTATGATGCCTATATGCACGCCGAGCCGCGCGCATAACTCAGAAATGCGCGAAGCGTCGAAAATCTCCTTCCCCGCCACCGTCGTGCCGACTACATCGCGCGACGTGTCGAACCCGGCGATGACGGCGAGTCCGTACCTGCTGAAATTCTTATACGAAAGCAAAGCCCGGCCGAGATTTCCTACGCCGGCGACAACCGCCTCGTGCGCGTTGTTGCAGCCGAGAAACTCCGACATGTCGTCTATAAGGCCGTCCAGCGCGAAGCCGATGCGCGGGTTCCCGTCAACGCTCGACACGGAGGCGAGATCCTTCCTCACCTGCACCGGATGAAGCCCCAGCTCGGAGGCGATGAAAGCCGCGGATACATGGCTCCTGCCCTCCGCTTTTATTTTTTTCAATAATTCAAGGTAAACAGGCATACGCTGAAGAGACTGCCTAGATATGCTGAAAGGTTTGGCTTCGCTCGACGTCATACCCCTTCACTCCCCGCCATGTGATCGCCCAACTATCGATAATTAT
>UQVV01000061.1 GCA_900544635.1 uncultured Cloacibacillus sp.
ATCGCTTCGTAGACTTCGGCGGCGTTGCCGACCCATTCGCCGAGAGGCTGTTCCATGCTTGTTATCGCGGCGACGCTTTCGCGTCCGAATTTTTTTGAGAGGCCGACGAGCTCGCGCGCCAGCTCGCGCGCTTTGTCTTCGGTATCCATGAAGGCGCCACTGCCGTATTTTACGTCGAAGACGAAGCCTGACGCTCCGCCGACGAGTTTTTTGCTGACGATGCTAGCGGCGATGAGCTGCACCATCGAGACGGTCGCCGTAACGTCGCGCAGCGCGTAGAATTTCCCCTCGGCAGGCGCGAGCAGGCGCGAGTGGCCGGATATGGCGCAGCCGATTTTTTTCATCTGGGAGATAAATTCGCCCGGCTCTAGGTGCATACGCATTCCGGGGATAGATTCAAGCTTGTCGACGGTGCCGCCGGTGAAGCCGAGGCCGGGGCCTGAAAGCTTCGATACGTGCGCGCCGCAGGCCGCCGCAAGCGGCAGCAGGACGAGCGTCGTCTTGTCGCCGACGCCGCCGGTGCTGTGCTTGTCTACGACGCGCATCTCGGGCGGGTAAGAGTATGTCTCGCCGGATTTAGCGAGCGCGTCCGTGTAATGCGTCAGCTCGCCGCCGTCGAGGCCGCGGAAGTAGACGGCCATGAGCCACGCCGCCGTCTGGTAGTCGGGCACGCTGCCGTCCATTACGCCGCGGATGAGCTCGTCGAACTCGGCCTTCGTGTGGCGGCCTCCGTCGCGTTTTTTCTCGATAAAATCTATCATGTTGAAGCTCATAGCTCCGCCTCCGCGAGGAAACGTTCCACAAGCCGCGACAGGCCGCCGCCGCTGCGTTCCATCACTTCGAGGACTTCCGTGTGGGTGAGCTTCTCCTGCGTGATGCCGGCGGCGTAGTTCGCGGCGCAGGAGATGCCGATGACGCGGACACCCATGTGGTTTGCGACGAGCACCTCGGGTACTGTGGACATGCCGACCATGTCCGCGCCCATGATGCGCGCCATGCGCACCTCGGCCGGCGTCTCGAAGGACGGGCCGCTGAAGGCTATGTAGACGCCTTTTTTGAGCTCTATATTTTCTTCGCGCGCCGCGCGTTCGAGCGTCTCTATGAATTTTTTGTCGTATGCCTCCGTCATGTCCGGGAAGCGGACGCCCCACTTGTCGTTGTTGACGCCGGCGAGCGGGTTGACGCCCATGAAGTTGATGTGGTCCGTTATCGCGGCTATCGTGCCGGGGCGGAAGTCGGTGTTGACGCCGCCGGAGGCGTTCGTCGCGACGAGCGCCCTGACGCCTAAGCAGGCGAGGACGCGCATCGGGAAGGTGACCTCCTGCATGTTGTAGCCCTCGTAGTAATGCACGCGCCCCTGCATCGCGGCGACGGTCTTGCCGCCTAGGCGGCCTAGCACGAGACGGCCCGCGTGGCCAGGCGCGGTGGAACGCGGCCAGTAGGGTATGTCTTCGTAGGGGATTATCTCCGGCTCTTCGATGCTCTCCGCGGCGCGGCCGAGGCCCGAGCCGAGTATGACGGCGGCCTCCGGCCTGACGGAGGTTTTCTTTTCGATATATTTGAGCGCTTCTTCGACTTTGTCCCAGTAGTACATCGCGTTTCCTCCTTTACTTTGCGCGCGGGTGGTATTGGTCGTAGTAGTCGCGCAGGCTTAAATCAAGATGAGTGTATTTTTCGGTGGTCATTATCGAGCTGTGTCCGAGAAGTTCCTGGAGCGTCCTCTGGTCCATGCCGTTGCGGATGAGGACTGTCGCGAAGGTGTGTCGCAGCACGTGCGGGTGAAGCCGCTTCGCGGGCACTCCGGCGGCCTCGCCGCGCTTGTGCAGGATAACCCATAGCGTCTCGCGGTGGAGCTGCTTGCCGTTGCGCGATAAAAACAGCCATTCGGCCTTGTTTTTGTCGAGCTGCGGGCGATATTCCGCTATATATTCCTCGACGGCGCGGCGCGGCGCGCCCATGTAGGGGACGGCGCGCTCCTTGTCGCCCTTGCCTCGCGCGTATAAAATCCCGCTGCCAGGGTCGAGGTCGCGCAGCCGCAGGCCGCAGAGCTCCGAGGCGCGCATCCCCGCGCCGTATGCGAGCTCTATGTAAGCGCGGTCGCGTTTGCCGAGCGCCGTGCCGTCCTCGCAGGCGTTGATTATTCTCTGGATTTCGTTTTCGTTGAGTATTTCGGGAAGTTTTTCCTCGCGCGACGGAAGCGGGGCGAGGCGCGGCACCTTGTCCGTCTGCCCATCGTATTGGAGGAATTTCGCGAATGAGCGCAGGACCGCGCCGAGGCGCTGAATGGAGCTTTTTTTGCGTCCCTCTATCTGCGCTTCGAGCAGGAAGCGCGAGACGGCGTCCGCCTGCACGTCGAGCGGGTCGCGCGAATTCCGGCGGCACCACGCCGTCCATATAGACAGGTCGGAGAGATAGGCGCGCCGCGTGTTCTCGCTGCAGGCGCGCTCGAGCTTTATGTAGTCGCCGAATCTTTCGGCGGTCCGTTCCAGGTCGTCCGCGGCGGCGCGGATCATATCTGCGCCTTCCGCGCGAGGAGCCAGTAGTAGGCGGCGAGCGTCTTGCCGTCCTTGACGCCGCCCTCCGCGACGAGCGACGCAAGCTCGGCGGGCGAGAATTTGCGCACCTTTATGTATTCGTCGTCGTCCTCGGGCAGCTTGGAGTCGGAGAGCTCCGTCGCGTAAAACATCGTTATCTTCTCGGTCGTGAAGCCGGGCGACGAATAGAGCTCCGCGATCCTCTCCATGCGCCCCGGCCTGCGCCCTATCTCCTCCTGCAGCTCGCGCGCCGCCGTCTCCTCAGGCGACTCTCCCTCTTCGACGAGGCCCGCGGGGATTTCGTATATCTCTTCGTCCACCGCGTGGCGGTACTGCTTTACGAGGAATATCCCGCCGTCGGCGTCCTCGGCGAGCATCGCGACGGCCGGGCTGTGCAGCACGACTTCGCGCAGCTTTTCTGCGCCCGACGGGAATTTCACCGTGTCTACGCGCACGTCGATTATATGCCCCTTGTATGGGAATTCGCTTTTTAATATGTTGCGGAGTGGATTTTTAGCTTCCGTCATGGCGTCTCTCCTATTCGAGGCTTTCGCCCTCGTTCACGCGCAGGCCGCGCGCCCAGTCCTCCGCGCGCTGGAGCTTCTTGCCCTCGGGCTGCACCTCGGCGAGGCGCAGAAGCCCTTCGCCGCATGCGACGCACGGAACGCCGCCGCGCACCGCGTACGTCCCCGGCGCGCCGGAGCCGGAGACGGCTTCGGCCCTGTATATGCGCAGCCGCTTGCCGCGCACCGTGCAGAACACTCCCGGCGCAGCGCCGATGCCGCGTATCTTGTCCGCGATTTCGGCGGCGGGGCGCGTCCAGTCTATCTTTCCTTCGGCTTTGTCTATCTTCGGCGCGTAGGTCGCGCCATCTTCGCTTTGCGCCGTGAAGCGCCATTCGTCCGGCGGCACGTCGCAGAGGTAATGCAGCAGCGTTTCCGCGCCGAGCTTCGCCGCCTTCTCCGCGAGCGAAGCGAAGTCGTCCTCGGGCGCGATTTTAAGCTCCGGCTGCGCGAGTATCGGGCCGGAGTCCATTCCCGCGTCAAGGCGGAATATGGAGACGGCGGTGCTCGCTCGCCCGTCCATAAGCACGCGCTGGAGCGGCGCGGAGCCGCGGTACTCGGGCAGCTTCGAGGGGTGGATGTTGAGGCAGCCGTACTTCGCCGCGGAGAGCACCGGCTCCTTGATTATATGTCCGAAGTCTATGACGAGCAGGACGTCCGGCGCGTTGGCCTTTATCCATTCGACGCGCTCCGCGTCGGCGGAAAGGCGCTCCGTCGTGTAGGCAGGGATGCCGAGCTTCTGCGCGAGCTCCCAGACGGGCGTGCTGCGCAGCGCGAGACCGCGTCCCGCTCCGCGCGGCGCGTTCGTCAGCACCCATTCGGGGCGCAGCCGCCCGGATATTAGCTCGAGGCAGCGCGCGGCGAAATGTCCGGAGCCGAGGAAGGCCGCCGTAAGCTTCGTCATTTTTCCTCCGCCGCGCGGCGCGCGATCTTTTTCTTCATGAACTGCCGCTTGAGCGGAGAGACGCGGTCGATGAGCAGCCGTCCCTTGAGATGGTCTATCTCGTGGGAGAATACGCGCGCGATGAAGCCTTCGAGCTCGCGCGTAATTTCTTCGCCGTTCTCGTCCTTGTAGGTCACGGTCATTTTCTCGGGCGAGACAACCTTTTCATAGATGCCTGGGAAGCTGAGGCAGCCCTCCTCGCCCGTCACCTCCCCTTCCTCGGAGAGTATCACGGGGTTCACGAGCACGTATTTGTCGTCCTTGTAGTCGATGACGATGACTTTCTTTGAGACGCCTACCTGCGGGGCCGCGAGACCGATGCCGTCGTTCGCGTACATCGTCTCCCACATGTCGGCCACGAGCGTCTTCAGCTCGTCGTCGAACACAGTCACCTCCTCCGTCTCCTCGCGGAGCACGGGGTTGGGATAAACGCATATAGTCCTAAGGGCCATAAATTGACCTCCCGTCGCTTTTTTTAAGATATTCTAACGTAAAAAACGCCCGCGCTCAAGGGAACGAGCGCGGGCGCGGGTTTACGGCGTTGTGCCTGCGTTAGGCGTCTTCTTTCTCGCGGTTCTTGAGGAAGTCGCCGAGCGTGAAGTTCATCTCTTCCTGCGGGAGCTGGCTGTTGGGGTTCTCCTGTCTCCTGCGGTCTCCGTCGGGACGGCGGCGGCGCGGACGCTCGTCGCGGCGCGGCTGGTCGTCCTGCTGGAAGCGCTCGCGCGGCTGCTCGTCGCGCGGGGCGCGCTTCGCGGGCTCCTCGTGAGCGGGGCGGAGGCTCAGGCGGATGCGGCGCTCGGTCGGGTTGACCTCGAGCACGCGGGCCGTGACTTCCTGTCCCTCGGTGAGCACGTCTCTCGGGTTCTCGACTCTCTGGCTCGAAAGCTGCGAGATGTGGATGAGTCCCTCGACGCCCTCTTCAAGCTCGACGAACGCGCCGAAGTCGGCGATTCTGACGACCTTCACGGGAACCTCGGCATCCTTCTGATACTTCTCGGCGGCGTTCTTCCACGGATCGTGGAGCTGCTTGTAGCCGAGGCTGATGCGCTTGCGGTCCTTGTCTACGTCTATGATGGAAACTTCGACCTTCTGGCCCTTCTTGAGCACCTCTTTCGGGTGCTTGATGCGGGTCCAGCTGAGGTCGCCGATGTGGATGAGTCCTTCCACGCCGGGCTCTATTTCAACAAAAGCTCCGAAGTCGGTCAGGTTGGTGACGGTGCCTTCCGTCGTCTTTCCGGGCGTCCAGCGCTCGGCGACGGTGTTCCACGGATCGTCGAGGGTCTGGCGGATCGAGAGGGAGACGCGGTTGTTCTCCGTGTCGATGCCGATGACCTTGACCTTCACATGGTCGCCCTTGGCCACGATGTCTTTGGCCTTGGCGTTGCGCTGCCACGCGAGCTCGCTGATGTGGACGAGCCCTTCCATGGCACCGAGGTTGACGAAAACGCCGAAGGAAGTGATGCTGCTGACGTCGCCCTCAAGGACGTCGCCCTCGTGGACCTGCTCGTAGAAGGCCTGGCGAGTCTTTGAGAGTTCTTCTTCGATGAGGCTGCGGCGCGAGAATACGAGGCGGCGCTTTCTGCGGTCCTTCTCGATGAGCTTGACGGGGAATTCCTGTCCGACGAGGTTGCCCGGGTTGACGCCGCGGCCTTCCTGCGTGAGGTGCGAGATGGGAATGAAGCCCTCGATGCCGCAGCAGTTTACGATGAGGCCGCCCTTTACCTTGCGGAGGCCCTTGACGTTGATCGTCTCGTTGTTCTCCGCCTCTTCCTCGAGCTTGTTCCAGCGCTCGTCGAATTCGCAGCGCCAGCGCGAGAGGCCGAGCTGCGCGTCCTCGCCCTGATTGATGTTCGTTATCTGGACGCGGACCTTATCGCCGTTCTGCGGCTCGGGAGTCTCCTCCACGAGCACGCGGTGGGTCCACTCCTTGCGCGGGAGGAATCCCTCGCACTTGTAGCCCACGTCTACGAGCCAGCCGTCCTCCTGTGTATCGACGATTGTCCCCTCGACGACCTTGCCGCGGTGGAAATCGCCCATCACATCGTACTGCTGCATCATTTCTTCCATTGTTTCTTCTTTTTCCTGCGTTTCGATTACGTCTTCGTTGTGAAGCTCGTCAACCATACCCAACATCCTCCTGCTTACATCTTCTCTAATTTTTGAATAAGTTCTTTTATCAGCCAGTCAGGCGTGCTTCCGCCCGCGGCTATTCCTACGCTGCTCTTATTTTCCAGCCACCTCCCGTCCAGCTCGCCCGCGTGCTCGATCCAGAGCGACGGCACTCCCGAAAGGGAGGCTATCTCGGCGAGCTTGCGAGTGTTCGCGCTGTTTTTGCCTCCGAGGACTATTATTCCGTCCGCTTCCCGCGCGAGGCGGCAGACGGACTGCTGGCGAGCCAGCGTAGCCCGGCAAATAGTATTATAAACCTTCAGCTCGGGAGATACCGGCACGAAAGCGCCCACGAGCGCGGAGAACGTCTCGACGCGCTGCGTCGTCTGGCTCAGCAGGCCGCACCGCCTGCCTTTCAGCCCCGGCGGTATTTCGTCCGCCGACGCGAGGACGTGTACCTCCCCCGACGCATATCCCATAATTCCCTGAACTTCAGGATGCGCCGCATTACCTAATATTATCACGATATAGCCTTCTTGTGACAGCGATTTTGCCTTTTCCTGCGCCGTTTTTACAAAAGGACATGTGCCGTCGACCATTTTCGAGCTTTTGCGCCGCAGCGCGTCGAGCACCTCGGGGCGGACGCCGTGCGCGCGCACGAATGAAACCGCGCCGTCCGGCACCTCCTCGGGCTTATCGACGACGACGAGCCCCATCTCCGTAAGCCGCGCTATCTCCTGCGGGTTGTGTATCGGGCTGCCGAGCGCGTAGACGGCGGGCGATTTGCGCAGCTCCTCCTCGAGCGTCGTTATCGCGCGCTTGACGCCGAAGCAGAGGCCGGTCGGGTCGGCCGTTATGACCTTCATTGCGCGCGCTCCCCGTTCAGGTGCGCGAGGCAGAGCGGCACGGCGCGGCGCAGCGCCTCGGCCTTCGAGATTTCGTCGAAGTCGAACCACACGGCGGGCTCGAAGTGCTTAAACCACGTCGTCTGGCGGCGCGAGAAGGCCTTCGTCGAGCGTATGTCGCCCTCTATCGCCTCAAGGAAGGTGCAGCGCCCCGCGAGGTAGTCCACAAGCTCGCGGTAGCCGAAGCCCTGCAGCGCCGGCAGCGACGGCGAGTAGCCGTTTTTGAGCAGCCACTCGACCTCTTCTGGATAGCCGCTCGCGAACTGCTCCTTGACGCGGCGCTCGATATTCTGATAGAGGTTCGCGCGCAGCCGCGTGAGGCCGATGTAGAAGATGTCGTACGGCGACTCCATCTTCTGCTGCTCCTTGTACCACCAGCTCGCGTTGCGCCCCGTTATCCTGAAAATCTCAAGCGCGCGCATCGTGCGCACTGGGTCGTTCGGGTGTATCCGCGCGCCGGCCTCCGGGTCGATTTCCAAAAGCTCGTCGTGAAGCGCAGCGAGGCCGCGCTCCTCTATCTCCGCTGCAAGCTGCGCGCGCACGGCCTCGTCCTTCGGCAAATCCTCCGAGAGCGCGCCAGAGAGCGCGCGGTAATAAAAGGGCGTGCCGCCGATGAGCAAAGGCACGCGCCCGCGCGCGATGATGCGCCGCGCCGCGCCGTCCGCGTCCTGCGCAAAGTCCGCGGCGGAATAAATTTCGTCCGGATCCGCAATGTCTATCAGGTGATGGATGATTTCGCGGCGCACCTCGCGCGAGACCTTGTCCGTCCCGACGTCGAGATAACGGTAGACCTGCCGCGAGTCGACGGAGATGACCTCGGCGTTCAGCTCCTTCGCGAGCGAGAGGCTGAACTCAGTCTTGCCGACGGCGGTCGGCCCTATTATCGCGATTACCGGAATTTTTTCTTTCGTCATCTTTCAAACCATTCCCGAAGTTTTTTGTTTTCTATTATAAAGACCGTCGGCCTTCCGTGCGGGCAGGTGTATGGCGTCTCGCAGCGTTCGAGGCGCGCGAGCAGCTCCGCGGCCTCCTCGGGCTCGAAGCGCCGCCCGAGCTTCACCGCGTCGCGGCAGGCGAGGCGCGCCATGCGCCACCATACCTCGCGGTCGCGCTTCGCGGCGTCGCGCTCCGTCTCTATTCCGCGCAGCGCCGAGCGCAGCATATCGACCGGCGAAAGGTGTCCCTTGCCGCGTATCGCCGGCACCGCCGTCACCATTCCATCCGCCGTCTCAAAGCCCAGCGCCGCGAGCTCCTTTTCGTAAAGCGCGGCCTCAGGGCGCACCGCGGCGGGAATCTCCATCGGCAGCGTCAGCCTCTGCGTCGCGACGTTGTCCTTGAAGCTCTCGCATATTTCCTCAAAAAGTATGCGCTCGTGCGCCGCGTGCGGGTCCATTATCGCGAGCGCCTCTGGGAAGTCGAAAATCAGGAATCCCTCGGCGCTCTGCCCGATGTATCTTTTCGTCTGAATTTGCGGAAGCTCCGCGCGCGGCTCGTCGTTTTCTGCGGGGAAGAAGACGCTCTCGACAGGCGAGGCGACGCGCGACGCGTATGAGGGCGCGGCCTTCTTCGAGATTAAGTTCCACGGCTGCGCGCCGGAGGGGTAAAACGAGACCGGCGGCTGCGTCGGCTGTTCAAACGACGGCGCGGGCGTGCCGGGCAAAGGCGCTGGCTGCGGCGCCGCGCCGCCCGAGGTTATCGAATGGCGCTGCGCGTAGACGGCCCGCGCGTTGTCGTAGACGATTTTGAAGATATCCTGGCTTCTGCGGAAGCGTATCTCTTCCTTCGTCGGGTGGATGTTTACGTCCACGTCGTGCGGCGGCAGGTCTATCATCACGGCCCACTCCCCGTAGGCCGCGCCCTCCGCCGCCGTCAGCGCCGCGCGCACCGCGGAATCCTGCACGCGCCGCCGGTTTACGAATAGCATCACGACGACGCGCCGAGAGTCCG
>UQVV01000062.1 GCA_900544635.1 uncultured Cloacibacillus sp.
AGTTTATCTGCGGTCTGGAGAACGAGTCTGTCTATGATATGGATGAAGATGATGACAACGAGGATGATGACACTGACGAAGAAGCCGATCAGGATAGCAGGGGCGCCTTCGCCGGCTTTGTCCTGATGTCCAAAGGAAGCTGGGACAAGGCCCAGTTCATTCAGGATATGAAAGCAAAGTGGGACATCACCGTGGAGGAGGATGAGGACGGGGGCAACCGCGACGACGCTGTGGTCTTTGAAGTGGGCGGCATGATCGCCGCTGTAAGCCTGATGCCCTATCCTATCCCTGACGGCGAGGCCGAACTGAACGCAGAAAACAACTATATGTGGCCGGAGGCCGTAGACGCCGCGAAGACGCATAAAGCCCAAATCACTGTAGCCGTGATGGGCAATGACGCCGGCCTGAAAGAGCGCGGCGAACTCTACGTCAAGCTCGCCGCCTGCTGCTGCCGTCAGAAGCGCGCGACCGGCATCTACACGAGCGGCACGGTCTTCGAGCCGAGCTTTTTCTATAAATTCGCCGGCATGATGAAGGACGGAGAGTTTCCGATATTCAACCTGATATGGTTCGGCCTCTACCGCAGCGAGCGCGGCGTCTGCGGCTACACCTACGGCATGGAGTGCTTCGGCAAGGACGAGATGGAGGTGCTCGACGCCGATGCTGAACCGTCGGACGTTCAGGGCTTCCTTTCGAGCATGGCGGCCTACGTCATAGAGTACGACGTGACGCTGAACGACGGCGAGACGATAGGCTTCTCGGCGGACGACAAGCACGCGATAACGCGCAGCGAAGGCGCGGCGCTTCCCGGCATGACGCTGAAGATAGAATATTAAAAACGGAGGGACACGGCGATGAAAAAATTCGACGAAAACTACGTTCTGCTCAAAGATATGGTCGAGGACGACTATTATCCGAAATTCCTCGTCGAGAAGGTGAAGGACTGCATCACGCCCGTCATCGCGCTGCTCGAAAGCGGCGAGACGGACAAGGAGGTCATACAGGCGAAGCTCGACGAGATGACGCTCGCCATCAACGATTTACAGGAGGAGTTCGACGAGAACGACAGCGAAATAGAGACGGTGGCGCGCGACAGCATAGGCGTGACAGTCGAATATATCCTCGACTGGTTCGGCATAGACATCGACGTTGAGGACGCGATAGGGGAGCGCGACTGGTAAACCCGGCGTCGGCAGAGCGGCATAAAGCGGCGGCTTCGAATCAAACTGCGCGAAGCCGCCGCTTTTTCTGCGCTGCGCCCTTAAATTTGTTATAATTCGCTTGTAGGCCGCTTTCGGCCTTATCTTCCGGCTGCGCCGCTGTAAGTGAGATGATTCAAAAATGGATGGGAAAAGGGAGATAAAGCGCTGCATCATAATCACGGGTATGTCGGGGGCGGGGAAGTCCTCGGCTCTCAACGTATTTGAGGATCAGGGCTTTTACGCTATCGACAATCTTCCGCCCGCGCTGCTTCCGCAGCTCATGGACGTGCTCGCAAACCACCCCGCGGCCGTGAATTACGGCGTCGCTGCGGTTGTGGACGCGCGCGGCAAGGAGCTGCTCAACGACCTCAGCTGCGTGGTGGAGAAGCTGCGCGAGAAGGGCGTGGACGCGGAGGTGCTTTTTATAAACGCGTCGGACGAGGCGCTCGTGCGCCGCTACGAGACGACGCGCCGCCGCCATCCGCTCGCGGACGGCAACACGATACTCCAGGGCATACGCGAGGAACGCATGACGCTCTCGGCGATTATGGAAAAGGCCGACATAGTCATTGACACGAGCAAGTTTAAACTGCCCGAGTTCAAAGCCCGCGTGCTTGAGTCGACCGGAGTCTCCGTCGCGGAGCCGTCGGTCATCGTCAGCTCGTTCGGCTTCAAGTACGGCGCGCCGCAGGACGCGGATTACATATTCGACGTGCGCTTCCTTCCCAACCCGAATTACGTTGACGACCTGCACATGCTTTCCGGCAAGGACGAAGCCGTGCGGCGGTATCTCGACGGCTTCCCGTCGCTGAAAAAGTTCCTCGACATGGCCGTGCCTCTGCTCGACTATATAGCCTCGGTCTACTGCGAGACGGGCAAGAAGCAGCTTCATATCTGCTTCGGCTGCACGGGCGGACGCCACCGCTCCGTCGCCGTGGCGGAGATTGTCGGAGCGGCGATAGCCTCCGCCGGCAAGCGCGTCGTAATCACGCACCGCGACATAGACAAGGGCAATATGCGGTGAGCGGAGCCCTCTTTTTCCTTGTTTTCACAGCGGCTTTCGCGGCGGGAGGGGCGTCCGTCTATTTCGCTTCCTCCAAGCGGCTTCGGCTGCGCCGCGCGAAGCATTCGAGGAGCAGCATAATCACGAACGCGATGGAATACAGGCTCTCGATGGGGCCGCGTATAGTCGCCATCGGCGGCGGCACGGGCCTTTCGACGCTGTTGGGCGGTCTCAAGGGCTTCACGCGAAACATCACGGCGGTCGTCGCCGTCACCGACGAGGGCGGAAGCTCCGGACGCCTGCGCCAGGAGTGGGGGATGCTGCCGCCCGGCGACATCCGCAACTGCATCGTAGCGCTCGCGGAGAACGACAGCTCGCTGAACAGCCTGCTGAATTTCCGCTTCGACAGGGGAGAGCTGAAGGGGCACAGCCTCGGCAACCTCATCCTGCTCGCTACGACGGAGATGATGGGGGATTTCCAGCGCGCAGTCGAGGAGCTCAACAAAATGCTCGCCATCCGCGGGCAGGTGCTCCCCGTGACGACGGAAAACGTAGTGCTGAAAGGCGAGACGAAGGACGGCGAAAGGCTCACGGGCGAGCTTGAAATATCGGACCACGGGCGCGAGCTCGCGAAGCTCTGGATAGAGCCGTCGGACGCGGAGCCGCTCGACGCGGTGAAGCGCGCGCTATCCGAGGCCGAGGTGATAGTGCTCGGCCCGGGCAGTTTGTTTACAAGCGTGATGCCGAACCTGCTGCTCACGGAGATGGCGGCGCTGCTGCGCGACGTGAAGGTCCCCATCATTTATATAGCGAACCTTATGACGCAGCCGAAGGAGACCGAGGGCATGAACATCGTCGCCCACGTCGACTGGATAGCGAGCATCCTCGGCGCGGTGCCGGACTACATACTCGCGAACCAGTCCGCGATACCGGAGGAATTCGTGACGCGCTACGCGAGCATCGGCGCGGAGCCGCTCTACCTGTCGGCAAAGGAAGAGGAATACCTCGAATCTCTCGGCAGCGAAATCATATACGGCGACTACTGCGAGATAAAGAACGGAAAATACCTGCGCCACAACGCGAAGCACCTTTCCGAGACGATAATGGAAATAGTGCGCGGCAACAGAAAGAACTGAGGCCAACTAATGGAAAGCGTCAACAGAACTATTTGGGACGAATGGGGCGCGATGCCCTCGAACGAACAGGCGCGCGACGAAGCGGCGGGCATTCTCGACGGACTGCCTTCGCGCGCGCGCGGCGAGGAAATCATGTTTATATCGCCGCGCCTCTTCGCGGTCAGGCGTCTCATGCGGCTGTGGGGCGAGTGCTGCTCCTGTCCCGCGGACGGACAGCAGGGCATAAGGCTCGTCGACACGCAGATAAAGGGCAAGATAGTCTTCGCGGCGGACAAGGAGCGCACTGCGGATATACTCTCCGTCACGCGCTCGACGGCGAAGCGCACGCGCAACTGGGGCTGGGTGCGCGGCATCTTCGGAAGCTGCGGCGCGCTCTACATGCCGAAGGCCGGATATTACCTCATCATGCGCCCGCAGACGGCGAACGGCTCGGCGGAACGCCTCCAGGCGATACTGAAATCCTGCGGCTTCACCGTCGGCGTGCGCAAGCGCGCGACCTACAGGGAGCTCACGCTGCGCGACCAGCAGCAGATAGTGACCCTGCTCTCGCGCATGGGGCTCGTCAAGACGGCGCTCTCGCTCGAGGAGACGGCGATATACCGCTCGATGCGCAGCCACGCGAACAAGCTCGTCAACTGCGACGCCGCGAACATCAACAAAAGCATCGAGGCGGCGCGCGGACAGATGGAGCTGATACGCCGCATGGACGAGCTGGGCATAACGGAAACGCTTCCGGAACCGCTTTTCGAGCTCGTCGCGGCGAGAAAACGAAATCCGAGCATATCTTTGAAAGAACTTGGCCAAACTTTACCGAGACCAATTAGCAAAAGTACGGTAGAATATAGATGGCGAAAGTTAGAACATATACTTCAGACGCAACTAAAGGGGGATGATGCCAATGTACTTAGGAAAAGCGGACGTTAACACCTACGACAAAGGCGCCGGGAGAGAATTTCTGATTTCAAACGGGCGCGGGAGTTACGGCTTCTCCACAGTCATAGGTGCTAACACGAGAAGGGAACACGGACTCCTGGTCGTCAGGAACGGAGAAGAAAAACAGCATTCCGTCCTCGTCAGTAAAATCGAAGAAACGCTCTTCGACCGCAACAAAAAATACCAGCTTTCGACAAATAGATACAAGGATCTGGTTTATCCCGACGGTTACAGATACCTTCAGGAATATCAGGGAAATCCATATCCGAGCATGCTTTTCGTTATTCACAGCATCCTCCTGAAAAAATCTATATTTATGCCGCGCGGCAAGGAATGCACGGTGATCAAGTACGAGCTCCTCGCGGCTCCGGACAAGATCCGCCTCGACCTGCGCCCGCTCGTCGCGCACAGGTACAGCAACGCCGTCTGCGCCGAGTCGAACAGCGCCGATTTCAGCGTATCGTCCGACGACGCGCACAGCATCAGCATCAGCGGCAAGGGCCGCACGAGCCGCGTCTCCGCTACGGCTGGCACGTGGTCGCTCAAGCCGCTCTGGTTTGAGAACCTCATCTACGAGCAGGACGACCGCATCGACGCCCCGTCGGTGGACCACCTCTGGTCGCCGGGGCTCATCTCGAACGAGCTCTCCGAGGGCGACGTCCTCTACGTGGTCCTCTCGCAGGAACCGCAGAACTTCAACGCGAAGCAGCTTGCGGCGATGGAGCAGGAAGCCGCAGCCCGCTTCGAAGACATACTCGAACAGGCCAACATTCCGGCGAACAACAGCGCCGAACAGGATATGATAGTTTCCTCGTACCACCTCGTCGACGACCGCGAAGAGTGCACAGCGCCGATATATACGGGCTATCCCTCGGTCGACGCGAAGCCGCGCGACACCTTCATCGCGCTGCCGGGCCTTCTGCTTGCGACGGGCCGCGAGGCGGTCGCGCTCAAGACGCTGAAATACTGGCTCGGCGCGGCGGAGAAGAACGGCTGGGTCATGCCGGAGAGAGTCTCCGGCTGCGGATGCGCCTTTGAAAACGGCGGAGCCGACAACGGACTCTGGTTCGTCTACGCGGCGGGCAAATACCTCGGCCACGTGAAGGACGCGGGAGCCGACGCCGAAACGCTCGCGAACGGCGTGAAGCAGATTGTAGACAGATATCTCAACGGAGTGCCGCAGCTCGACGTCGTATGCGATTCGAACATGCTGCTCAAGCTCACAGTCTCCGACACGGCGCGCCACTGGATGGGCGCGACCGCAGGCGACGAAGTCGTCGTCGCGCGCAAGGGCTACCTCGTCGAGGTCAACGCGCTCTGGTACAACGCGCTGAAGACCGCCGAGCAGCTCACCGGCGACAAACAGTACGGAGAAGCGGCGGAGAAGTGCGCGAAGTCCTTCAACGACACCTTCTGGAGCTTCGACATGAACGGCCTCTACGACTGCGTCGATCCCGAGACCTTCAAGACCGACAACTCAATCAGGCCGAACCAGATACTCGCGGCGTCGCTGCCCTACAGCCCGCTTTCGCCCGAGACCGCGCAGAAGGTCGTCCGCCTCTGCTGGAACGAGCTCTACACGACCTACGGCCTCCGCACGCTCGACCCGCGCCACGATAAATTCAAGGGCCGCTTCGAGGGCCGCCTCGACCAGCGCATCAAGGCCTGCTACCGCGGCATGGCGTGGCCCTGGCTCCTCGGCCAGTTCATAACGGCCTACCTGAAATACAACCCGACGAGGAAGGACCTCGGCTGGGCGTTCATCCGTCCGTTCAACTCGCACCTGCGCCACGGATGCCTCGGCGGAGTGGCCCAGCTCTTCGACGGCATGATGCCGTACCGCCCGCACGGAGACGTGCTCAGCGCCGCGGCTCTCGGAGAACTGCTCCGCGTGCTTCACGAAGACCTTGAAACGGAAGCGTAAATTTTCCGCAAAGCTTTAGCTTCAAGCCTCCGTCCGTCGTTTGACGTACGGAGGAAAAAGCCGTGAGAGGGATAAGCTGCAGTTTATCCCTCTCCGGCAAATATAATGCAAAGGATATAACCTATAAGGAGGGCATTTTATCATGGCCAAGTATAAGGTTGCAATCAACGGTTTCGGACGCATCGGGCGTCTCTCCCTTCGCGCGTTCTTCACGAACGGCAAGGAAAACGAATTTGAAATAGTCGCTATCAACGACCTGACGCCGCCGTCCTCGCTCGCGTATCTTCTCAAGTACGACTCCGTCTTCCGCCGCTTCCCGGGCACCGTCGAAGTCGACGGAGACTACCTCGTCGTAAACGGACAGAGAATCAGAGCCCTCGCCGAGCCCGATCCCGCGAAACTCCCGTGGAAGGAAATGGGCGTCGACCTCGTCATCGAGTCGACCGGACGCTACACCGACGCCAACCAGGCTTCGGCCCACATCGCCGCCGGCGCGAAGAAGGTAATCATCTCCGCCCCCGCGAAGAACCATGACGCGACGATAGTCATGGGCGTCAACGAGGAAGTCTACGACCCCGCGAAGCACAACATTATCTCCAACGCTTCCTGCACGACGAACTGCCTCGCGCCTGTCTGCAAGGTCCTCCAGAGCAAGTTCGGCATCAAGGAAGGACTTATGAACACCGTCCACGCCTACACGAACGACCAGAAGACGCTCGACTTCCCGCACAAGAACCTCTCGCGCGGAAGAGCCGCGGCGCTCTCCATCATCCCGACCAGCACCGGCGCGGCGAAGGCCATCTCCGAAGTCATGCCGGAGCTCAAGGGCAAGCTCAACGGCTTCGCGCTCCGCGTCCCGACGCCGGACGTCTCCGTCGTAGACCTCACCGTGGTGCTTGAGAAGCCCGCGACGGCCGACGACGTGAACGCCGCGATGAAGGAAGCCGCCGAGACCTACCTCAAGGGCATCCTCGAGTACGAGCCGGAAGACCTCGTTTCGATGGACTTCGTCGGCGACACGCATTCCTCTATATTCGCGCCGCGCCACACGATGGCTATGGGCGACAAGATGATAAAGCTCCTCTCGTGGTACGACAACGAGTGCGGCTACAGCAACAGAGTAATAGACCTCGCGAACTACATCCTCAAAAAAGGACTGTAACGCTATGCGCCTGAAGACCTTTTCTCCCTCGGACGTAGCGGGTAAAAAGGTTCTGGTCAGGGTGGACTTCAACGTCCCCCTGGCCGACGGCAGGGTCAGCGACGACACGCGCATAAAAGCGCACCTTCCGACGCTGACGGCTCTGCGCGAAGCGGGCGCTAAAATCGCGCTCGTCTCGCACCTCGGCCGCCCGAAGGGAACGGTCAACCTCAAATACACGCTCGAGCCCGTCGGCGAAGAGCTCGCGAAGCTGACCGGATGGCCCGTGCGCTTCGTCTCCGACTGCATCGGCGAGAAGGTCGACGAAGCCGTCGCTGACTGGAAAGACGGCGAAGTGCTCCTGCTCGAAAACGTCCGCTTCCATCCGGAAGAAGAAAAGAACGACATGGAGTTCGCGAAGAAGCTCGTCAAGAATTTCGACGTATTCGTCATGGACGCCTTCAGCGCCGCGCACAGGGCGCACGCCTCGACGCGCGCGGCGGCGGAGCTCATTCCGTCCTTCTCGGGCAAGCTCATCGACCGCGAGATAACGATGCTCTCCGCGGCGCGCGACGAGCCGAAGAAGCCCTTCGTGCTCATCCTCGGCGGCGCCAAGGTCTCCGACAAAATCGCGGTCGTCGAGAACATGCTCAAGAAAGCCGACACGATACTCATCGGCGGAGGGATGGCCTTCACCTTCCTCAAGGCCCAGGGGCTCGAGATAGGCAAATCGCTCTGCGAGACGGAGAAGCTCGACTTCGCGGCCAAAATGCTCGAAGAGGCGAAGGCGCTCGGCGTGAAGATACTTCTGCCGGTAGACGCAATAGTCGCGCCCGAGTTCAAGGCCGACGCTCCCGCGAAGGCGGTCAGGGCCGACGCCATCCCGCAGGACGAGATGGGACTCGACATAGGCCCCGAGACGGCTGAGCTCTTCGCGAAAGAGATACTCGCCGCGAAGACCGTCCTCTGGAACGGCCCGATGGGCGTCTTTGAAATGCCCGCTTTCGCGAAAGGCACGGAAGCGGTAGCGAAGGCGCTCGCCGATGCGACGGCGAACGGCGCTCTGACGGTCGTAGGCGGGGGAGACTCCGCGGCGGCGATAGCGCTCTTCAAGATGGAAGACAAGGTATCGCACGTCTCGACGGGCGGGGGAGCGAGCCTCGAATTCTTCGAAGGCAAGAGCCTTCCCGGCATAGAGCCCTACGTAGTCGAGTAAGAGAGACGATAAAATAAACGCCTTCATCAAAAGTGGAGGCGTTTATTTATATCTAACGTTATCAATATTATATGACAGCAATATAACGTTAGAGCAAAGCGCCCAGCGGTGTGGGAGAATGGCCGTTTCGCCGCGATTTCCGCACCCGACGATATGATGATAATTGGAGGAATATAAAATGCGCAGAAAATTCATCGCCGGAAACTGGAAGATGAACCACGGCCCGGCGGCGACAAGTGAATTCTTTAGCAAATTCGGCGCCGAACTGAAGGAAGCGAAAGAGGTACAGGAAGCCGTAGCCGCAGGGACCGAAGAGATAGCCTTCTTCGTTCCCGCAGTTTCTCTGCTGACGGCGGTAACTA
>UQVV01000063.1 GCA_900544635.1 uncultured Cloacibacillus sp.
TGCTCAAGGATGCCGAAGAGATTCCGGCGCTGCGCCGGAATCTCTTCGGCATCCTTGAGCAGACGATAAAGTACAACGAGCCGGTCAGCGTCAGCACCAAAGAAGGCAACGCGGTAATCCTCAGCGAGGACGACTACAACAGCATAATGGAGACGCTTTACCTGACCTCCATTCCCGGTATGCGCGAGAAGATAATCGACGGCCTCGCCACGCCGCCGGAGGAATGTCTGACCGAGGACCAGGTCTCCTGGTGATGTATGAAATCATCTACACGAAGAAGGCCGCGGCGGACATTCCCAAACTCAAGGCGGCGAAGCTCGACGGCAAGGCGAAGGCTCTGATTGAGCTGATAAAGCAGAATCCCTATCAGACTCCGCCGCGTTACGAAAGGCTCAAAGGCGACCTCGAGGGCGCTCTTTCGCGCCGCATCAACATACAGCACAGGCTCGTCTATCAAGTTCTGGAAGAGATAATGACAATCAAAATCATCAGCATGTGGTCGCACTACGACTTCTAATACGAAAAAGGCCGCCCATTCTCGGGCGGCCTTAAGTTTTACAGGCTTTTCGTAAAAAATCGTCCGCGGCGCTAGTTCATCATGCGCAGCACGATTTCCGCGATTATCGCGGAGCCGATGAAGGTTCCGACGAAGACGAAGAGGCCGACGACGACTATCTTCCAGCCCTGCGACTTGAGCGCGTCGATGTCCTTGCCGACCGCGAGGCCCGCGTAGGCGAGTATCGGCGTGCAGAGGCCGATGAAGCTGATCTTCGAGACGTAGGCCGTGAGCATCTCCGAGCCGGGGAATCCGGGGATCGTGACTATGCAGCCGAGCGTGACTATATAGGCGACCGCGGGGAGGCCCTTCCACGGGATGAAGTGCGCGACCGCGACTCCGCCGACGATTATCGCAAGCAGCACGAGCAGGCCTGGGATGGACTCGACGAAGGCCGCGGCGGCGGCTCCGCTCGCGTAACCCTTAGCGCCGACCCAGTTGCCGACGAGTATCTGAAGGCCGCAGATCATGAGGAAAACTGCCATCTGACGGTAATTCATTACTTGTTTCCTCCTTCCTGCGCTCCGGCTTTCGTCGGGACGCTCGGGGCGTCCTTGACGCCCATCTTGCGCACGAGCCAGTTGGCGAGCGGGAGGCTCATAAAGACGCACATGTAGACGCCGTCGAGGCCGGAGAACATGTTGCTCGCGGCCGCGAGAGCCGTCAGCTCGTCCTTAATGTCGGGGTACATCTCGACGAGCGGGGCGAGCGCCGCGGTCATCATGCCCGCGCTTCCCGTACCGGTCGCCATAGCGAGCGCCTGCGGGCTGAAGAAGGGCATCGTCGAGGCGACGAAGGAGCTCAGCAGGCTGCAGAATATCGCGCCGAAGACCGTACCGGTGACGTAGACGCCCATGACGCCGCGCCCCTCGGGCGTGTCGAGGCCGTACTTTTCGCCGATGATGGCGATGTTAGGCTCGCGCGCGTTCGAGAAGGCCGCGCCGACCGCCTCGCGCTTGAGGCCGAGAAGCACCGCTATAGGCACGCCGAAGAAGACCGTCCCGATATTTCCGAATTCCTGAAGAATAAGCGCCGGGCCGGACTCGACGACCTTCCAGAAGCTCGGGCCGACGAGCGTGCCGTAGCGCGCCATAAGGAAGAAGAAAGTCACGCCGACGAGAGATGAAGCCTCGAACATATCGCTGCGCTTGAGGATCTTCAGCTTCGGTATGCCGCAGAGCGCGCCGAGCGCGAACGAATAAAGCAGCGGCACCAGTACGAGAAGGCCGGGGCCGAGCTTGAAGCTCTTCGCCCCGATGAGTTCGGCGATAACCGTAAGCACCAGCGCGAGGACGTGGAGCTTCCAGTTGCGTATCGCCTTGTCGACAATATCCATGGCAGAAACGCCTCCTTAAAATGAATAAAGAATTTTTCTATTACTCAGAGAAGAACCTGCTGTCCATCGCAGCGAGATATTCTTCCTTCGTATAGACCGGTTTGAAATTCGCGAGCACCTCTTTGGCCTCTTTCGCGCCGTCGTAAAGCAGATCGACGAGCGTCATAAGCATGACCTTCGCGGGGTCGAGCACCGCGGCCTCGAAATCCTCCGCGCAGAACTCCTTCGAGTGCAGCGCGCCGACCGTGCCGCCGCCCGAGGGCTGGATAGAGGGCATAAGATGCGCGATGTCGCCGAGGTCGGTCGACGCCGCGAAATAGGTGTGGCGCTCTACATGCTCGGGGCCGACGAGCGCGTCCGCGTTGTCGGCGAAAATTCTGTTGAGATCCTTGCTCGCGTTGAGCGGCAGATAGCCCGCGATGCTGCGGACGTGGCACTTCGCGCCGAGCGCCTCGCCGCCCGCCTTGAAGGCGCGGACGACCTTCATGAAGGTCTCGTCTATCTTCTCTATGTTGCCCGAGCGGACGTAGCCCTCGAGACGGACGTCGTCGGGAACGCTGTTGACGGAATCTCCGCCCTTCGTGATGATATAGTGGACGCGGATATGGTCCTCGTCGCGGAAGGTCTCGCGCAGCGCGTTGACCGCGTTGATGCCGGCGACCGCGGCGTAAAGCGCGTTGACGCCGAGATGCGGAGCCGCAGCCGCGTGGGCCTGCTTGCCCTCGTAGCGCAGCATGAAGATGCGGAAGCCGTTGCCGCCGTCGGGGACGGTGAAGCCGCGCCCGTGCGCGTCGTCGCCCGCGTGGACCATCATGCTCATATCTATGTCGTCGAACACGCCGAGGCGCACGAACTCCTGCTTGCCGCCGTAGTAGACCAGCTCGCCGCGCTCGCGCATCTCGGTGCGGCGTCCGACCTCTATGAACTCCTCAGCGGGCAGCCCGAGGAAGGCTACGGAGCCCGCAAGCTCCTTCATCAGCCCGGTCTTGGCGAGAGCCGCGGCCATCGCGTAGACGGCGGAAATCTGGAGGTTGTGCCCGCAGGCGTGCGACGCGCCGGTATCCTCCACCGCGAGCGGATGCTGGCGGCAGACTATGCCGTCGAGCTCGCCGATGACGGCGACCTTCGGCCCATCAGCGCCGCCCGCAATGTCGGTGCGGAGCCCCGTGCGCGCAAGGCCGCGCGTAACGTCGAGGCCGAGCCCCTCGAGCGCAGCCGCGAGCTTGTCCGAGGTGCGCGTCTCAAAAAATCCGAGCTCCGCGTGCGCCGCAACGTCGTCCGCGAAAGCCTTCGTCTGATCCTTAACGGAATCCACCGCTTCGCAAAGCAGCTTCTTGAGTTCGTTCTTGTCCATGTTCATTACCCCTCGCAGAATGTTATTGCACAATACCGTTCGATTATACAATAACGTCATGCAATATGGTTTTAGCTGCGGCGCAAAAACTCAAAAAAAGGATAAAAAATTCGCCTCCGGCGCAAAATTCACGCGCTTCGCCGCGCGCGTAGACGCGCCGCGCTGCGTATTTCTGCTTATGAAAATCAAACGGAGAGATAAAATGACGCGCGCGAGGAATATTTTGTTCCGCGCAGCTTTATACGGAGCGGCGCGCCGGCAGCCGCGCGGCACGAAAAAGGCGCTCCCCCGCAAAGGAGAGCGCCGCTTAAAATTCTGTCCGCCGGTTAGCCGCCGAGGTAGGCTTCTATCACGCGCGGGTCGTCGAGCAGCTCGCGCCCCGTGCCTTCGAGCGTTATCTCGCCAACCTCGAGCACGTATGCGTAGTCCGCTATGCGCAGCGCCGCGAAGGCGTTCTGCTCGACCAGCAGGACGGTCTTGCCCTCGGCGTTTATCTGCGAAATTATATGGAAGACTTCCTCGACGAGTATCGGCGCGAGCCCCATCGACGGTTCGTCTAGCATAATCAGCTGCGGGTCGCTCATCAGCGCGCGCCCGACCGCAAGCATCTGCTGCTCTCCGCCCGAGAGCGTGCCGCCCTTCTGCCACGAGCGCTCCCTGAGGCGCGGGAAAAGCGTGAATGCGCGCTCTATGCCCGCTTCGAGCTCCTCCTTCGTGCGGCAGCCGTAGCCGCCGAGCTGTAAGTTCTCGAGCACCGTGAGGTGCGGGAATATGCGCCGTCCCTCGGGACAGAGCGCGACGCCGCGCGCGAGCACGTCCTCGGGCGGCAGGCCGAGCAGATGCTTCTCGTCCCACGTGACTGTGCCGCCGGAGGTCTTGACGAGCCCGGCTATCGCGCGCAGCGTGCTGCTCTTTCCCGCGCCGTTCGCCCCGATGAGCGTGACTATTTTCCCGGCGGGGACTTCGAGCGAAACGCCGCGCAGCGCGCGTATGCCGCCGTAGTTGACGGACAGGTCCTTTACCTTCAGCATCCCGCCGCCTCCTTTCCGAGATAGGCTTCGATGACGCGCGGATTCTTCTTTATCTCGTCCGGCGTCCCCTCCGCGATGAGCTGCCCGTAGTCGAGCACGCGAATCCATTCCGAAACGCCCATGACGACCTTCATATCGTGCTCTATCATCAATATCGTGACCTTGAATCGGTCGCGTATGTCTCTTATGAAATCCATCAGCTCGAGGCTCTCCTGCGGGTTCATGCCAGCGGCGGGCTCGTCGAGCAGAAGGAGCTCCGGCCCCGTCGCGAGCGCGCGCGCTATCTCAAGCCTGCGCTGCGCTCCGTATGGCAGCCCCGTCGCCACCTCCTCCGCGAGGCCGTCGAGGCCGACGGCGGCGAGCAGCTCCATCGAGCGCTCACGTATCTCGCGCTCCTCGCGGCGGAAAATCGGAAGCTGGAGCGGCGCGCTCCACCACGGCGCGCGCTGTCGCACCCAGCAGGCCGTCATGACGTTCTGGAGCACGGTGCCGCCCGTGAAGAGCCTTATGTTCTGGAAGGTGCGCGCGATGCCTGTCTTGCAGACGAGGTGCGGCGGCATGCCGGTCACGTCCTTGCCGTTGAATATGACGTGCCCGGAGGTCGGCTTGTAGAAGCCCGTGATTATATTGAAGCAGGTCGTCTTGCCCGCGCCGTTCGGCCCGATGAGGCTGCTTATCGAGCCGCGCTCGGCCTCTATGCTGAAGCCGCTGACGGCGGTCAGCCCGCCGAACTTTATCACTACGTCTTCGGTCTTGAGTATTGCGTCAGCCATTCGCCGCGCCTCCCTTTCCTTTTCTCAGCCTGCGCAGGAAGCGCGCCGCGCCGTCCCAGCTGAATTCGCAGCCGCCTATGATGCCCTCGCGCCTGTACAGGATTATGAAGAGCAGCAGCAGCGAGAAGATGAGCATGCGCATTCCCGGAATGCCCGCTATTTCCCACGAGCCTATCTGCATCGTGTCCTCGACGAAGCGCAGCCACTCGAGCAGCACAGTGACGACCGCCGCGCCGACGAGCGAGCCCGTTATCGAGCCGAGGCCGCCGACTACGACGAACATCAGGATATTGAACGTGAGCTGGAAGTTGAACATCTTCGGGTCTATCGTCGTTATGAGGCTGCCCGTCAGCGAGCCGCCAATTCCCGCGAAGAACGCGCCGACGACGAACGATATCGTCTTGGCTTTGAACGTGTCTATGCCCATAGCCTTCGCCGCAACCTCGTCGTCGCGGACGGCGCGCAAAGTGTTGCCGAAGTTGCTCGAAAGCAGCTTGACTATCACATATATCGTGAAGATGCACCAGAAATAGTTCCAGCCGAGATTTGCGTAGGCCGGTATGCCCTTGAGGCCGAGCGCGCCGTTGGTGACGGGCGTGATGTTCGTGAAGATGACGCGGATTATCTCGCCGAAGCCGAGCGTCGCGATGCCGAGATAGTCGCCGCCGAGCCGCAGGCACGGAGCGGCCATCAGCAGCCCGACGAAGGCCGCGGCGATTCCGCCCGCGACGACAGCAACGAAGAACGGCGCATGCACGACGTTGAACGGCCACATCATCGGCTCGAGGATATACATCATCTCTTTCTGCGCCTGCGGCAGAATCAGTATCGCCGTGACGTAGGCCCCTATCGCCATGAAGCCCGCGTGCGCGAGCGAGAACATCCCCGTGAAGCCGTATATGAGGTTGAGGCTGACGGCGAGTATTGCGTTTATCGCGATTAGGTTCAGCACCTGCACCTTGTACCCGTCGAGGCTCGCGCCGGCCCATTTGAGGAAGAGCGCGAGCAGGACGATGCAGAGGATATTCAGCAGATTCTTCCTGGACTTCTTCATATCTTATCCTCCATCTTCTCGCCCATCAGCCCCGTCGGACGGTAGAAAAGTATCACGATAAGCAACACGAAGGCGAAGGCGTCGCGGTAGCCCGAAAGCGCCGGGAAGAAGGCGACGAGCAGAATTTCCATGAAACCGAGCAGAAGCCCGCCTATCATCGCGCCCTGCACCGAGCCTATGCCGCCGAGCACCGCTGCGATGAAGGCCTTAAGGCCCGGGAAGACCCCCATGAACGGATGAATCTGCGGATAGCGCAGCGCCCACATGATGCCGGCGCAGGCCGCGAGAGCTGAGCCGACCGCGAAGGTGAGCGCGATAATCCTGTCTACCTTGACGCCCATCAGCCGCGTCGTCTCGATGTCGCGCGAGATGGCGCGCATGGCGAGCCCCGGCTTCGTGCGGTAGAGCATCCACAGAAGCGCGCCGACGAGTATGAACGAAATGACCGGAACGAAGATGACGAGCGGCAGAATCCTGACGTCGCCGAGCGATATGACCTTTACGAGAGGCTCGAAGCGCGGCATCGGCTTCGGCACTCCCGTGAAAATTACGAGGCAGAGGTTCTCGATGAAGAACGAGACGCCTATCGCCGAAATCAGCGCGGAGATGCGCGGCGCGGAACGCAGCGGGCGGTAGGCTATCCTGTCGATCATAAAGCCGAATACGGCGGTCGGGGCGATTGAAAGTATCACCGCGGGAATCCACGGCATATTGAGCATAGCTATCGCGACGAATACGAAGTAGGTGCTTATCATAAAAATGTCGCCGTGGGCGAAGTTGATGAGCCTCAGAATGCCGTAGACCATCGTATAGCCTATGGCGATGAGGCCGTAAAGGCTCCCCAGCATCAGAGCGTTGAAAAGATGCTGGATCATCATATTTGAAGTCATGGGCTCTCCCCTTTTAAGAGAGCGGGCCGGAAAAACGCAAAAACCGCGCGGCCCGCAAAGAAATGAACGTCCGGCGCGGACTTCGCGCCGGGACAAAAGCTCAGGCGAAGCCCCGCGCGGCGGTAAAACCGCGCGGAACGCGCCTCATACTCCGGATTTTTTACTTCGCGGGAGCGTCCACTATAGCGTGGAAGACCTGCTTGCCGTTCTCGACGCGGATGATGCCTATCGGCTTCTCGGCGTCGTGCGTAGCGTTGATCGTCGTCGTGCCGGTTACGCCGGGCATATCCTTCGTCGCTGCGATGGCGGCGGTGATCTTCTCGGGGTCGGTGCTCTTCGCGTTCTTTATCGCGTTATAGATAAGCAGATAGGCGTCGTAGCCGCATCCCGTGAGCGCCGCGGGGTCCTTGTCGGGATAAGCCTCGCGCCACTGCTTCGTGAACTGCTTCTGGATGTCGCTCATGAGCTTCTCGGGCATATTCGGCGAATAGGCGAACGAAGTGTAGCTGAAGCCCTCGACCGAGTCTCCGCCTATCGACACCATCTCGGGGTTGTCCATAGCGTCGCCGCCGAGGATGCTGAAGGTCGCTCCGAGCTCGCGCGCCTGACGCATGATAATCGCGCCCTCGGCAAAGTTCGCGGGGATATAGAGGACGTCGGGGTTCTTGCTGATTATCTCGGTCAGCTGCGCCGTGAAGTCCTGGTCGCCCTTCTGGTAATTCATGACGGAGACCACTTCGCCGCCGAGCTTCACGAAATTCTGCTTGAAGAAGTTGCCGAGGCCGACGCTGTAGTCCTCAGTAACCTCGATGAGCATCGCCGCGGTCTTCGCCTTCAGCTCCGTGACGGCGAAATTCGCCGCTCCGGCGCCCTGGAACGGGTCGATGAAGCAGACGCGGAAGACGTACTTCTTGCCCTGCGTGACGAGCGGGTTCGTGCAGGACGTGCCGACCATCGGGACGCCCGCCTTCTCCGCCACTTCGCCGCCGGCCATCGCGAGCGACGAGCCGTAGGTTCCGATTATCGCGCAGACCTTCTCGCGCTCTATGAGACGCTTGACGGCGTTCGCCGCCTCGACCTTGTCGCTCTTGTTGTCGACTACGACGAGCTCGATCTTCTTGCCGTCAACCTCGGGATACTGCTTGTGCGCGAGATTCACGCCGTCGAGCTCAAGCTGGCCGCCGACCGCGTTTCCGCCCGTGATAGGCAGATATACGCCTATCTTGACGGTCTCAGCCGCCGACGCGATGCCTGCCGCCGCGAAGACGGCCGCAAGGGCTAGGACAAAACGTTTGGTCAACTTCATAAGAACTACCCCTCTTCTGTAAAATATGAATATGCCGCAAATTATAACTTATCTTTTTATAAATTTCAGCCCTGCGCCTGCATATTTTACAGTATTTTTTTAATTATCCGGCACACGGGGCCGAACTCTGTGCCGCTCCGGAAATCTTCTGCACGGAGCCTCCGGCGGTACAGTTGTTCAACTTTACAAGAAAAACGACATAATTTGTCGTCACGCTCTTGACGCGGGGCGACGGGCAGCGGACGTTTTCTCAAATAGTTGAATAACCGCGCGTTTACCCTCTCACAACCACGCCAGGCAGCAGTTCGCGCAGCTTTTCGGCTTTGGCGGCTTCGGCGCTAAGGAATTTTTCATCGAGACAGCCGTTCGGCTTGAAGCACTGGACGAACCACGGCTCGCCCCGCAGCTCCTCTCGCAGCGCGAGCATCTCCTCTTCAGTGTGCAGCGCCGGGACGTATGTCGTGCGGAATTCGTACGAAGGCGCGCGGCTTTTTATAAGCTCCATCGAAGAGCGGATT
>UQVV01000064.1 GCA_900544635.1 uncultured Cloacibacillus sp.
CTCCTTTTTGAAAGCCGCCGCGGGCTTTCCGCGCTTCGCGGCGGCGCTCTCCCCGCGCCGTCATTCATGACGGGCCGAGGTCTTTTCCATTACGGCTCCGAGGTCTGTTACCGCTTTCGTCAGCTCTTCGAGCCGCCTGTCCATCCTGATGAGCAGGTAGGCGGCGACGGCTACTGAGAAGCCGTTCTGTATCATGCTCGCGGTGAGCTCTTCCATCGTTATTCTCTCCTTCCGCCGCGCGGGCGCAGCAGTGCCGTGAGCGCTCTGAGCGCCGCGCGCAGCACTTTTATGATTTTGTCCATTGTTTTTGCGGGGTTCTCCTTTTTCTGTTTTCGCCGGGGGTTTTGATGGGTAGATTATAGTATATATTTCTCTGATTGAGAATACTAAAAGTTTTTAGAATCGGGGAGGGAGCGCCCCTCCCCTGTCTGTTTAGGCCGAGGGCGTGAGCGCGATCTCGGTCGAGGTGCGGTCTATGAGCTCCGCGGTCTCGCAGCTTTCGAGGACGACCGCGAAGGGCTGCTGCTCGAGGATGAGATCCACGGCGGCCTGCACCTTCGCCGCGCCTTCGGGCTCCGCGAGGGTCGGGGCCGCGTAGTCCATGCTGACGTAGAAGCTTTTGCCGGTCTCGGTTATGAATTTCAGCTTTACCGTTTTCATCGTTTTCACCTCCTTTTCAGTCGTTTCCGTTCGTTTCGCCGCGCGGCGTTAGGCGCTTTCGAGGAGCTCGGTGTCGTACTTCCTGACTGAAGCGACGGGGTACTCGAGAAGCTCGCCGAGCGCCGAGGCGAGCGCGCTGAGGGTGTCCGCAGTCGCGGCCGCGCCGATGTTGGAGAGGGATACGGTCTTGGTGACGGTCTTGCCCTCTTCCTCGCCGAGCGATATCGTGAGGCGGAGCGAGCTGCTTATGTGCTTGAACTGTGCCATTTCGTCGTCCTCCTTTCTTCGTTTGATGACAATAATAGTGTGATGGAAGCGTAAGTTTTACAAACAGATTTCTTTTTTTATTTTTGCGGATGCTTTGGAACGGCGCGCCGTGATGATAGAATAAAGCGGTGCAGTACATTGAAAGGAGAGATTCGCATGAAGAAGTTTATCGCGGCGCTGCTCGCCGTGCTCGTCGCGGCGACCTCCGCCGCGGCCTACCCGCCGCCCCCGCCTCCGAGAAGGTACGGCCCTCCGCCGCCTCCCCCGCCGCCGCACCATCACCGCCATCCGCACGACTACTGTGACGACGCGGCGATTTTCGGCGGGCTCGCTGTCGGGCTGATGATAGGCGCGCTCGCGAGCAGCCAGCAGGACCAAGCCGCGGCGCGCGAGGCGGAGCAGCAGCGCGTCTTTGAACGCGAGGTCGCAGAGGTGCGCGAGGCGGCGCGGAAGCTCGCCGAGGCGCAGAGCGTGAACGTGACGGAGATTATCTCCAAGCTCGGCCCGGACCACGCGCTCGAGGATCTCGACAATTACTGGCAGGCGCACGGGCAGCCGACGCTGCAGGACGTGAACAGGCCGCCGCGCACGCTGAAGATTGCGGGATTTTCGCAGAATATGAGGCTGCTTTACGACATCGACCGCGAGCGCAGCACGGTGACGGTCACGGTGAGCGCGCCGGAGTACAACGTCTCCGAGAGCCGCACGATGCCCTACGTCTACACGCCGCCTGTGGCGCGGCCCTCCGGCGGCGGCGTTGAGAAGCTGCTGGGCTTCACGGTATCGGACGATTCGCGCAGCCGCGAGGGCTTCCTCGTGGTCACCTCCGTCGTCCCCTCGACGGTCGCGGCCTACGCGGGAGTGAAGAGCGGCTCCGTGCTCTGCGCCGTGGACGGCAACAGCACGGCGAACGTGAGCGCCGCGCAGATGGAGGCCTATGTCGGAGGCCGCGCGGCCGCGGGCGCGGCGGTGAAGCTGACGCTCGCCGACGGCGGCGCGCGCCGCACGCTGGAGCTGAGGCCGTAAGAAGAATCCGGCAAACTGACGAGCAGGCCGCCGCCCCGAGGATACGCGGGCGGCGGTTTTTGTGTTCGCGTTGTTTGCTGCTATGAGTCAAATTTCTTCAGCGCACAAAAGCATTATCATATATGTACGATGTTTTTTATAAATCGCACAATTATGTTATAATTATCGTACGATTAAAGGAGGGGATACCATGTCCATAACTGCAACGGAATTGAAAGCAAATCTTGGGAAGTATCTTCAAATGGCCGAAACGGAAGATATTTATATAACGCGCAACGGCAAAATGGTAGCGCGGCTTACAGCGCCATACAAGAACAAAAGAGAAATCGCGGAATCGCTTTTCGGCATAATTCCAGCCGACATAACGCTTGAAGAAGCACGAGAAGAAAGATTGAGCAGAATATAATATGCGGGCTTTAATAGATACATGCATAGTTATTGATGCCTTGCAGAACCGTAGTCCGTTCGCAAACGATGCGCGGGCAATATTTTACGCCGCGGCTGACAATCGTTTTGACGGGTATGTGACAGCTAAGTCAACAGCTGATATCTACTACCTTATGCATAGATATACACACAGCGACAAAGAAACAAGAGACGTGCTAAGACGTCTCGGTTCGCTTTTCGAGTTTCTTGACACTTCAGCGGCTGACTGTATCAATGCTATCGACTCCAACATAAGGGATTATGAGGATGCAATAATGTCGGAAAGCGCGGAGAGGTCAGGTATGGACTGCATCGTTACGCGCAACACCGCAGATTACCTTTTCTCTAAAGTCGCGGTATACACCCCGCAGGAATTTCTTGCAATGTTCGATTGATGGAAGGTGTTTTAGCCTCCGTTTCTGCACGCATTACTCCGCCGCACTGCACGCTGGAGCTGAGGCCGTAAGGATAAAATCCGGCAAACGGACGAACGCAGGCCGCCGCCCCGAGATACGGGCGGCAGCTTTGTTGCTGCGCTTATCGCGGCATATTTGCTTGCGTATGCTTGCGTTTACAATATAATTATAAAAAAGGAGAGTGAACGATATGGCTAACACTACGGCGGTCTACGCGCGCATCGACACGAAACTGAAGGAAAACGCGGAGGATATTCTCGCGCAGCTCGGGATTTCGCCTTCGAGCGCAATACAGATGTTTTACAGCAAAATTGTGCTGACGCGCGGAATGCCCTTCGAGCTGCGCCTGCCGTACCCCAAGCCGACGGCGATAGGCGGCATGACGCGCGAGGAGCTCGACGCGGAGCTGGAGAAGGGCTGGGAATCGATGCAGAACGAAAGGCTCTATTCTGCCGAAGAGGTGGATAAAGAGTTAGCGGAGGAATTTGGAATATGACGGCAGACAAATACTGCGTTCGCTATTCCACACAAGCGAAAAAAGACCTCAAAGCAATTTTTTCTTACATTGCATATTCACTTGAAGCGCGGCAGACGGCGGACCGTCAGGCGGGCAGGATAAGGGACGCCGTCCGCTGTAGGTTTGTCAAACATCTGTTACAGCGAGCCTAAAGCGGAAGTCATGACTTCCCGAGGAGACTTCCATCCGAGAGGCCTCATCGGGAAGTTGTTGTATCTGCGGTTATGGAGTGCCAGCTGTACAGCAAAATCTTTCAATGAATAGAACTTATGCGACGCGTAGAAGTATTCGTTGTCTTTCCTGTGTGACCTTTCCACCTTTCCGTTATGACGCGGCGTGTACGGCTTTATCAGCTTGTGCCTTATCCCATAGCGCACTAAGTATCTTTCAAAGAGCGTAGGCTTGCCCTTCTCAGAGGTAAAACGGTTGGTGAATTCCGAACCGTTGTCCGTCTGGACGCATTCCACACGGAATTTAAAGAATCTCAGCATATGTGTCAGGAATACAGTCGAGCTGTACGTGCTGTGCTCTTCAAACGCTTCGACATAGCGGAAACGGCTGTACTCGTCTATCGCAGTATATTGATAGAACTGTTTCCCCTCCGCTTCTCCAACATGGCATACCTTCGGCACGAACTTAACGTCCACCTGTACACGCTGCCCTGGGTACTGCATCTGCTCGTAGGGCTTGGGAACGTATTTAGGGTTAGTCAGAGGAATGCGTACGGCTCCGATACGCTTCATCACCCTATAGAGAGCTGAAATGCTTCTGGCGTAGCCCCTTTCTCTCAGTTTGACCCACAAGACGACGAGCCCTGTGTTCTTGTTATGCTGCAGCATATTCCGTATAAGCAAGAGCTCTGCCGGAGAATGTTCATTCGGATGATGGTGAGGACGCCTCGACTTGTCACGAAGGGACTCGAGAGAACCGTCGTAACGTTTCATCCACCTGTAAACATACTGCCTGTTCGTTGCGTACCGTGCAGCGGCTCTGGTGACGCCGTACTTTATCGCGTACTTGATAAGAGATTGCCTGTAACGTTCTTTTTGTGATATCTTACTCATGCGGGGAACCGTCCTTCTGTTAGTGGATTTGTGGTGAAATTACTTTACAGCATGGACAGGCTTCCCGCTTTTGTTTTGTGTTTTCTGGCGTGTTCACATTAACTGATATCTTACATATATTGTGTCTTGTAGACTTCTCCTCTCTACTCTCTGTCACATATGTATGGTAAACCTACAGCAGGATAAGGGACGCCGTCCGCGCGCTTGATTTTTTGCCGGAGAGGCACCCCGTCGTCGATTGGGAACCGTGGCATTCGAGAATGATTCGCAGATTGTCGGTAAATAATTACGTCGTTTACTACCGTGTCGAGCCAGAACAAAGCATCGTCAAAATCATGCGTATCGTTTACGGCGGAAGAGACGTCAAAAACATAACCGTCACGGAAGAGCAGTAATTTATCGCTTCTCGGGCTTCTGCGCCCCGCAGCCGCGCGCTTTACTCCGCCGCGGCGCTGCTTTACAATTTAACTAAATAAAAAACCGGAGGAATCACGATGGACAGACCTCTTCTTCATATAATCAGCCACACGGACCTCGACGGCGTCGCGGCCGCGGCGCTCGCGTGGCACGCGAAGGGCGGGCGCGTCGCGCGCGTTTCGCTGACGGGGTACGGCGAGGTGGACAACCTCATTCTCGAAACGATAACGTCGGGCAAGGAACCGCTAGTGCTCGACCTATTCTGCCAGAAAGAACAGACCATCGACGAGGTGGACAGGCTTTACGACGAAGCCCGCCCGCCTTTTCTTTTCGACCACCACAAAAGCACCTTCGAACGCTACGGCAACAGGAAATGGGCCGTCATCGACACGAACTACTGCGGCGCGCTCGTCTACTGGAACTGGATATCCGAGCGCGCGCAGGACTCGCGGACGAAGGACGTTCTGGCGCGGCTCGAGCCTATCGTGCGCATAGCGAACGACCGCGACCTCTGGCTCGGGCAGATACCGGAGAGCCGTTTGTGGCAGGCGCTCGTCACGATGTGCGGGCAGTGGGCCGTCTTTACGCGGCTTGCGGAAAATCCGAACGCCGAGCTGACGCCCGAGGAGTTTGACGGCGCTTCGGAATTCACGGAACGTCAGGAGGCGCGCTTCGCCGAGGCGAAGGAGCATATATGGAGGCACGGCGCTGAGCTGGCCTTCCTCTGCGACGGGATTCTCGAATACGGCGACGTTTCCGACTTCTGCGGCCTGCTGCTCGACCGCGACGAGAATCCGCCCGAGGTGGCGGCGGTGGCCGCGCGCAGGCTCGGCGGCGACTGGGCCGTCTCGATGCGCAGCCGCGACGGCCTCGCGGGGCGCGTCCTCGCGCTGCTGAAGGACGGCAAAAAAGTCCGCGGTGGCGGGCACGGCGACGCCTCGGCGCTCTATTTCCCGCGCAACTACACGCAGGAGCAGATGCGCGACTCCATCCTCGCCGCGATAAAGGTCGAGAAGGAGCGCAGCGCGGCGCCGAAGGTGACGCTCGGCGACCTTTTCAAAGGGCTGGCATAGGATGAAAACCTTAGCGCTGATCTACGCCTCCGAGGGGACGGGACACAAAAGCGCCGCCTTCGCGCTGCGCGAGGCCTTCCTCGCGGCTAACCCGGACGGGAACGCCCTCTGCCTAGACATACTCGACTTCGTCCCGCCCTTCATGAAGGGGCTCCTCTCCGGCGGCTACGACGTGATGGCGCGCAGCGCGCCGTGGCTCTGGTCGCGCTTCTACTGGGGCTCCGACAAACGCGGCGGCCAGGCCTCGGCCTTCGAGTGGGTTCACGGGCAGTTCTGCCGCGCCTGCCTGCCGAAGCTGCGCCGTCACCTCGCCTCCAAAGGCGCGGAGGCGGCGATATTCACGCACTACTTCGGAGCCGCGGAGTTCGCCGCGATGAACAGGGGCCGCGCGCCCGTGTATTACGCGGACACGGACTTTGAGACCCACCGCTTCCAGCGCAGCCGCGAATTCACGATGAGCTTCGCCGGAAGCGCGCGAGCCGCCCGCCAGCGCATGGCTGAAGGCATCACAAACGTCATAGCGACAGGCGTCCCAGTCGCGCTCAAATACGCGCGCATCCCCTCGAAAGCCGAAGCGCGCGCCGCGCTCGGCCTGCCCGCAGGAGAAAAAATCGTCCTCGTCAGCGGCGGCGGCATAGGCGCGGGCCCCGTGCAGAAGGCGGCGGAATCGCTCGCCGCGGCGGGATATTACGTCCTCGCCGTCTGCGGCGGCAACGAAAAGCTGCGCGCAAGCATGAAAGCCTTCTTCATGTACAAAGAAAACGTCCGCGTCGAGGGCTTCGTCCCCGACATGGAAAACTACTACGCCGCGGCCGACGCGGCCGTGATGAAGCCCGGCGGCCTCTCGGCCTCCGAGGCGCTCTGCGCCGGCCTGCCGATGCTGCTCACCGACCCGATACCGGGACAGGAAGAGCTAAACCTCTCCTACCTCGCCGCGAACGGAGCCGCCCGCCCGCTCGTAATCCCGCAGCGCGCCGCCGAAGCCGCCGACGAAATATTCGAAAGCGGCGAAGCAAGCAAAATGCGCGAATGCGCCCTCGCCATAGCGCACCCCCGCGCCGCCGCGGAGATAATAGACATAGTGACGCAGGACGCTGGGGCGTGGTAGTGAAGTAAGGCCGGAGCAAAATCCCCGATATCTCACACAATTTGATAAATTTCATCAAACAAAGCCGAGGCGGCGATATCCACGCCGCGGCCTTATCGCTCCATCGCCGCAAACAAAAAAACGCCCCGGGATTCCCTTTTCGGGAACGGGGCCTAACTGAGGGGTTTTTGTGAAGATTTAAGGAAGGTTGTTATTTTCAACGGCTGCGCCTTCGTGCAAGCTCCGGCGCGCCGTGTAGCCGTCTGTTTTCCGTCCGGGGCCGCGCCCCGTCCTTCAACGATTCATATGATAGCGCGCGTCAAGCGGCGCGTGTAGATACAAAATTGGAATATCGATATATAAATATCTATATATCCCGTGCGGCAAAGCGTTCCGGCTTTTCTACGCGTTTTGCTCCAGCTCTTTTTTTACGCGCGCGACGGTCTCGCGCAGCTTTTCGGCGAAGAGCTTGTCCTCGGGCGTGAAGCGGTAGTTCTTGCGGTAGATGAGCAGGTCGCGGAAGGAGTTGTCCGCGTCGCGGCAGCGCTTCTGGACGAGGCCGAAGCGGTCGAGCGTCTCGCGCGGCATGGGCGAGACCCAGATGTAGGCGGCGGGCAGGCGGCAGAGCAGCTCGAACTGTATTCCGCGTTCGTAGACGGCGATTTTCTTCTTTTTCTCGTGCTTCTGCGCGAGCATGCGCGCCTCGGAGACGGGCAGCGCGGGGATGGAGTTGTCGTCGTGGACTATTTCCGTGTAGAGGCGCAGCTCGGAGTATTTCAGCTCGGGCGCGGCCGCGAGCGGATGGCGGCGCGACATGAGCGCGAGGTATTCGAATTCCCACACGGGCTCGTATTTGAGCGAGCGTTCCTCGAGCGCGGCGAGGAAATATTTTTCGTGCTCGCGCTGGCAGCGCAGTATCCCGAGGTTCGAGACGCCGTCGCCGACGTTTTTGAGCACCTGCGTGGAGTTCGTCTCGCGGTATTTTACGTCTAGCCCCTCGGCGTCGTCGAGCGCCGCGGCGAATTCGGAGAATGCGAAGGCCGCGTAGCTCGCGCGCGGGAGCGAGAGGCTGAATTTTTTCACGCCGGAGGGCTTATAGAGCGATTCGAGCTCGTCCACCTGTTCGAGTATGCGCCGCGCGTATTCGAGGAACTGCTCGCCCTGCTCGGTCGGCTCGACGCCTTTGGGGGTGCGGCGGAATATCGTGATGTTCATGTCTTCCTCGAGCTCGCGGATGGCTTTGCTCAGGTGCGGCTGTCCCATGAAGAGATTTTCCGCGGCCCGCGAAATGGAGCCCGTCTTCGCCACCTCGACTGCGTAGCGCAGATGCTGGATATTGTTCATAAATTTATCCTCCGGTCTTTATTTCGGCACGCTCCTATAATAGCAGAAAAAGTTAAAAAATGTGTCCTCGATTTGTAAAAAAGGAAACAATATTCCATTTTGCGCCGTTTCTTCCACTGCGGAGAAACGGCGCGCCGTCGTGCCGCCGCGGCGCGGACGCGGTATAATTCTGCCGTCTGATACCGCAGCAGGGAGGCTTCCGCAATGCCTGAAAGATTTCACGCTGTTGAGAAATCGCGCGCGCCGCGCGCTCTGGACTATGCGATGGTGTTATGCGCCGTCACGATATGGGGCGGCAGCTTCGCCGCGACAAAGTACGCTCTGGCGCAGGCGGAGCCGTCGCTGATTCTCTGTCTGCGCCTCGCGATGACGCTGCCGGTGCTCGCCGCGGGATGCGCGCTCGGGCGCCGATCCTCCTGCGAACACGCGCCTGCCGCCGCGCGGCTCGCTGCCGCGCGTGCGCGGATCCTCGC